>CBDVBD010000107.1:0-11406 GCA_965372135.1 uncultured bacterium
CTTTCACCAGAACTGGTGGTACATTAGATGCTGGATCACCGCACGTATTGACGTTGTCAAATACCTCCAGTGGAAGCAATAAAACGTTATCGGTGATTGCCAATAATCTTTCCAGCACCACCGGTGTTTCTTCCGTTAGTGGAGGCAACACATTGGTTAACGGCACAATTTACACCGTGAAGATCGAGTACCAGGATGATTTGGGTAATGCCGTGGCATACGATGAAAACACAAACTTTACCTATTCCACCGGTATCATCGTGTATGCAGTTGGTGATGATGTCAATGAAGGCGTTCAGTTCCAGAATGGATCATTAAATAATCCCATCTTTCAGTTGAGGCTCAACACCAATTCTTCAACTGCTACCCTGAGTTCATTGACATTTACGACCAGTGCACCGGCAGGAAGTATCGAACCTGGCGACATCCAGACCAATGGAAGCAAGTTATGGATGAGTACCGATGACACCTTCGATTCGGGTAGTGATACTCAGATTGCTACTATTACCAATTTTGCTATCGGTGCTATGACTTTCAGCGGTTTGAGCGAGTCGATTACTACATCGTATGTTTATTACTTCTTTACCATCGACATCGGCTCCGCAGAGTCCGGCGATCAGGTGCTGGCAACTATCGAGTCGTCTTCCGACATTGATGTTGGATCAGCTACCGTCAGTGGTGACTTCCCTATGGGTGGTACTGCCGGTCACCCCCTACCCGTGGAATTAGTCAGCTTCGAAGCAACCCCTGGTTATGGCAGCGTTACATTGGATTGGACTACCGCCAGTGAAACCAATAACGACGGTTTTAACCTGTACCGATCCACTTCGGAATCCGGTGGGTATACCTTGGTTGCTTCATACATAAACAACCCGGAATTGGAGGGTCAAGGCACTATCCCTACTTCTACACATTACACCTATGTGGATTATGTGGATTACATTCCCGGTGTCAGGTACTATTACAAACTGGAATCGGTGGACATCCTTGGTAATGTTGCGGTTTTCGAAGGTATCGCATCGACAATGCCGTTTGAACCGATTACCGATTACCGATTGGAACAGAACTACCCGAACCCGTTCAACCCGGTAACCACCATTCCATACCAGTTGAAAGCCACCTCGAAGGTGACGATTAAGGTATACGATCTTTTGGGACGGGAAGTGACCACGCTGCTTGATAACGAAGTGCAGCCTATGGGACATTATTCGGTGCGTTGGGATGGCACATCCAATGGGGTGCAGGTAGCCAGCGGAACTTACTTTTACCGCATCCAAGCCAACCATTGGGACCGTACCCAGCGTATGATCCTGCTGAGGTAAACAACGATAGAGATAGATATAGATATAAGGCTCCCCTGCCAATGGGGAGCCTTTTTTTATAATTCGGCATGTCTTTTCCACAAGAAATCCCCGCTGTAAATATAACAGCGGGGATTTATATTTTTCGGAAATTACAGGATTTAATTATTTCATTAACACTACTTTTTGAGTTTGTACGAAATCCTGGGCTTGCAACCGCACTAAGTATACACCGGAGGGCAGGTCATCAGGTGTCCATTGCACTCGGTGAACCCCGGTGGTTACATCGCCAGCCATCACCTCCGCCACCCGCTGCCCCAATAAGTTGAAAATGTCCAACTGCACATGGGACTCAAAGGGAACACTGAAGGTCAATGTTGCGGTGGCGTTGAAGGGGTTCGGGTAAACAGGCGCTAATGAGAATTCGGTGGGAGTGGCTATTTGCTCATCCGGTACCGTAGTAACGTGATCGACGATCACCGGACCGGCACTGTAGGTCTGGTTTGAGGTATAGGGGTCCGCAATCCGAGCCCAGATCCAATAGTCGCCGTTGGGAATGTTGGTGGTGTTCCAACGGAGACTGTCTCCCGGTGAATTTTCTTCGATTCCATTACCGCCGGGAAGGATGGTTCCGTTATATCCTAAAGAATCGTCATCGTAAAATATGTAAATTAGGGCATTGTCGTCGGGATCATCATCTACCCAGGTGACCAGATAGCTCAAATCAGCGGTAGCGCCACCAGCCGGTGGGGTCAAGATGGCAATCATCGGAGGGGTATTGGGTTCATCGACATGGAGGCTGTCCTCGATATCGTTGTTATTTTCATCTGATTCCACCACCTCATCCAGGGTATCCAACACCCACCGAATAGTCCAATCCCCCGGTTCCACTAACCAAGGTTCGGAATATACGGTGTAGTAGGTTTCTCCCTCGGATACGGTGCGTTCCGAATAGAAAACCTCGCTGTTTAACGTGCCCTCGAGGGTGTATTCGGGGGTTTCACCATTTCCGGCGCAATAGTACTGGAATTTCATCAGTACCGTATCCCCGGCAATCGGGTCAAAATACAATGTGGATGTATCAGTAGCCACGAAATCCATGTTCATGGCTCTTAAGTCGAACATCCCGTCATCCCATGCCAATAATATATCATCGACGATAGCGCCCATGTTTGTAATCTGGTTCCAATCCGAACGGAACAACCAACCGACCCACACTTGGGGACGCCCGCAGAAACTAATGGTCTCTCCCATGGAATCCAATTCGGAAAGGCTATAAGACCGCACTTCGAATCCGTTCAGTATTCCCCAATGCGACCCGCCCATGTAGTAGCTGTCCACGTCCATCGGATCTGTGACAGTGGCACCCCACCAAACTGAATCGTGGTACGCTTCCGAGCGATTGAGCAGGTAGAATGAGACCAGAGCATCTTCAGCATCAGTTAACGAAAATGGACCCCAAAACATCCAACTTAGAAAGTTAGGCGGATATTCATCATACTGTGGGTCTAATCCGTTCTGGAAAGGATAACCCATAATCCAGCATGCCTGGTTTCCAATACCGGTATGAAAGAATCGATCCTCGATTCCGAAGCCCATGTTTCAAGAGGAGCAGCTGATGTCCCAGAGTCCCCAGGGCCAAGTGGAAGGAGCACTCTCAAAGTACTCATTCAGAATAATGTTCCAGGTTCCTAAAGCGGTGGCGGGTATCAGGATCACCGCAAGGATTAGAAAAACAATCCCTGTTTTTGACCAAAGTTTTACACGTTGCCCAATCATAGCAACCCTCCTCATCGTTTGGTTGTAATAATTTCGACAGGCTCACGCTGCATGTCAGACGGCATGTGCCCTTAATGACCCGTTTCTTCAAATATTATTTCATCAACACTACTTTTTGCGTTTGGCTAAAGTCCGGCGCTATGATCCGTACCAAATACACTCCAGACGGCAGGTCAGCGGGATTCCATTGGATATGGTGATACCCGGGTGTGACATCACCATTGATCACTTCCGCGACCCTCTGCCCCAACAAGTTGAACACCTCCAACTTTAGATGCGACTTAAACGGCACGCCAAATGTCAAGGTGGCGGTGGCGTTAAAGGGATTCGGGTAGATGGGTTCCAAGGAGAACTCCGTGGGTGTACCTGTAAAGTTATCGGGTGGCACGGCAGAGTGCTCGACCATTACCGGACCGGCACTGTAGGTCTGGTTAGAGGTATAGGGGTCCGCAATCCGAGCCCAGATCCAATAGTCTCCGTTGGGAATGTTGGTGGTGTTCCAACGGAGGCTGTCTCCCGGTGAATTTTCTTCGATTCCATTACCGCCGGGAAGGATGGTTCCGTTATATCCTAAAGAATCGTCATCGTAAAATATGTAAATTAGGGCATTGTCGTCGGGATCATCATCTACCCAGGTGACCAGATAGCTCAAATCAGCGGTAGCGCCACCAGCCGGTGGGGTCAAGATGGCAATCATCGGAGGGGTATTGGGTTCATCGACATGGAGGCTGTCCTCGATATCGTTGTTATTTTCATCTGATTCCACCACCTCATCCAGGGTATCCAACACCCACCGAATAGTCCAATCCCCCGGTTCAACCACCCAAGGATCAGAATAAAGGGTCGTAGTGGTTTCGCCGATGGATGTTCGCCGTTCGGAGTAGATTACGCTGTCGTTCAGAGAACATTCCAGATCGTACTCCGGGGTGGTATCGTTCCCAGCGGTGAAATACTGGAATTTAAACAGGACGGTGTCACCGGCAATCGGATCGAACACATAGGGAATTGAATCTGGAGTAGTGAAGTCCATAAACATCGCCACCAAATCAAACATCCCGTCGTCCCAAGCCAATATACAATCGTCGACAATGGAACCCATATTTACGGCACCATTGCCATCCGCCCGGAAAAACCAACCAATCCACACAGTAGGGCGACCACACAAGCTGATAGTCTGCCCTGCAGAATCCAGTTCCGACAGACTGTAGGTTCGCAATTCGAACCCGTTCATCACGCTCCGGTCGGATCCACCTATATAGTAATTGTTGTAATTGGCAGGACCGTAGGTACAGGCACCCCACCACAAGGAATCAAAAGGCGCCACCCGGTTCAGAAGCTGAAAGGAACATCGCGCGTCTTCAGCGGCAGCCAGTGAGAACGGTCCCCAGTACATATAGGTATAGAAATAATCGGGGTAGTTGTCGTATTCGGGGTCATATTGACTCGGGTAAGGATAACCCATGATCCAGACCGCTTGATTCCCGATACCGACATTGTAGTAAGTGCTTTGAATACCCCAGGACGGATTAACGTAACGTATAGACCATTGTCCCCAGGGCCAATTGGCGGGAGCACTTTCGAAGTAATCGTTCAGAAGAATGTTCCATGTTCCTGTTGAAACAGCCGGCAGCAACAAGAGAACTAAAAGTAAAAGGATGGCACCTCGTTGTATCAGGGATGTAAAATTACTCAGAATCATAGGTCACCTCCTTGACGGAAGATATTTAAAAATCAATCTCAACTCTGTTTAGTGAAAGGTATATATTTCACCAATTATTAAAATAAGTGATAAAATTCCAAAAAGCAAGAGTTTTTTTCGTGCATGGCGAATTATTTACAATTGTAAAATCCGGGCAGCATTCATCCCGCTTACCACCGCACTTTCCAATGTGGGCGGTAGTTTTGTCTGGGTCCAGTCGCCGGCGATCCACAGTCCCGGGATGTCGGTGGATGGTCCGGGGCGGAGGGAGTCACTGCCGGGTCTGATGCTCAGGGTCGCGTTTTTGACCTTACGTAAAATGACTGAACAATCATTACCAGGTCTCCAATTGGGGAAGGTTTGTGTTAATCCTTTCTTCAGCAGGGATAAAATTTCAGTGGAGGGTTTGGCGAATAATTCCCGGTCGCCGCCGGTAATGGTTGATACAATCATTCGCCGGTCATCACCGGGCATGTTTCGGCTGAACACCCATTGAATGGGATTGTCCAACAGTGCGGCTGGAGTCGGTATGGGTAGGGGATTTACTCCAATCCAGTGTAAGGATACCATGGGAGAACCGGGGAATTCGAGGGCTGGAGTCAACCATGATGGTATTGGGGAAAGCAATGATACTAAGTTTTTCGGAGGGATTGCGGCAATCACCGCGTCGGCAGTGATTCGCTGATCGGAATCGAGCATAACGCCGCAGACCTTACCACCCTCAAATATAAAACCATGTACCTTTCGACCGGTGATGACTTGACCACCGGAGGAGTTAATTCGATCGGGAAGATTTCCTACCACAAGCTGTCCCCAGGTGGCTTCGGGCACTGCCAATCCGGATCGTTGGCGGGGTGACAAGAATCCTTTCTGGAAAATTCGAGCTAACGCCCACAGAGACAGGTTTGATGGTTCATTGTTCAAGACAGCGTAAATCAACGGATCCCAGAATACAAGCCTGGCATTTTCCGATACATTTCGACCATGCAGCCACTGGGCAATGGTTATATCGGGAAGATTATCACAGTTTTGCGACGCTAAAGAATACCCCAAGCGCACGGTTTGAAATCTTTCGGGAAGCGTCAAAAATCGATAAGTACCTAATCCCCACAAGAACCCAAACGGGGGCGGCAGAGCGGGACAGTGAAAGGTGGCTGTGCCTCTTTGCGGGTGGTGGAAAGGAATGGTCAGGGTAGGTGTAAAGCTTATCTGATGACGGGTTCCGACCCGGATCAGATGTTCCAATACATGATGATTGGATTCGATTACTGTGTGGGGTCCAAGATCAAGGATTACCCCAGTCTTGGGGTCGGGAGGTGAAGCGGCGCGACCACCCAAATACCGGCTGCGTTCAATCAGGATAACCCGGCATCCACGGGACAGCAGTTCCCCGGCGGCGGATAATCCCGCTATCCCTCCACCGATGACAATAACCGTGGAGCGGTTCGATTGTGAGGTAACGGTTGTCATGAGACCGGGGTTGCCTGGTCAAACAACGGAATCGGCTTGGGCGAGAATCCCAGTACGCCCAGCCGGAACGCCACCGATAGAGCGGTTACAATCTTGGATGTGGTGGATAGTGATACCCGCTGCCACAGTACCGGATACTGCAGGCGGATGATTTTCCGTAGAGTGGCTAAATAGATGGATTTCATGATTTCCGCCACTACCAGAGCTTTCAAATCCGATGGCGGCAGCAACTGATTGGCTTTGCAATAGTGGTCTAAGGCAATACGCGATATTTCAGACATCAGCGGGGTCTGGGTGATATTATCAGACAGCGTAAGTATATCATCCCGAGTTATGTTGAACCGGTGCAACAACTCATCCGGGACGTACACTCTGCCCCGCTGAGCGTCTTCGCCGACATCCCGCAGTATGTTCGTCCACTGCAGCGCCAGACCCAGTTCCTCAGCATACACTGCGGAATCAGGATGACTGGCACCGAAAATGGCAATACTCATTAGTCCTACACTGGAAGCCACTCGTCGGCAGTAAGTTTCGGTATCGGTGATAGTTTGATATGGGGCATGATCCAGATCCATCTCGATGCCCGTCATCAAATCCTCAAACGGTTTCCGAGGAATGGAGAATTTTCGGCAAGCATCCGCTAATGCCACAAATACCGGACCATCCGGTGAACCGGACATGGCGTGATCGAACTGTTCCCGAAGCCGGTGTAAATTTTCCCGACCCCGTTCGACATCAACTGATTCATCGGCAATGTCGTCGGCTATCCGGCAGAAGGCATACACGGCACTCAGCGCCCACCGCTTATCCCTGGATAGGAAACGGAACGCCCAGTAGAAGTTGGCAGCTTGCTGCCTGGCGATGGATTGGCACTCCAAATAGGCTTGTCGCAGTTCAGCGTCCATGGCGGTTGGTCCGAAATAATGCTGGCAGGCTTACCATCGCAATCCGAAATTTCCCTGCACTGGATATGGTGGGGCGGTGAGTTAGTACGTTGTATTTGATTTTTTCGATGGATTTCAACACCGAAAGCCCCGCTCTACGGAACATCTCGATTTCCCATCGCAGGTTCCACCCTACCAGATCGACCAGGGCGCGCCCTCGCTCAAACAGTTCCCGGGTACGCACCACCTCAAAAGCCATCAGATCATGAAAGGCTGGGGAAAATTTCCCATGACGAATGTCGTCAACGCTCACCCTAAAGGACTGCAGGTCTTCCTGAGGAATATAGATACGCCCGATGTCGTGATCCCGAGCCACATCCTGCCAGAAATTCGCTAACTGGAGTCCGGTGCACACCGCATCCGAAGCGGGGAAATACTTTTCCTCCCGATACCCGAAAAGCGCCAGCACGATACGACCCACCGGGTTGGCACTGTTACGGCAGTACCCTAACAGGTCATCGAACGTCCGGTATCGATTGGTGGTCTGGTCTTGCCGAAAGGCGGTCAACAGATCACGGAATGGTTGCGGCGGAAGATCAAAATCATTGATAGTAGCCGCCACAGCAGTTAAAATTGGATGAGATTTCCCACCCTCCATTGCATCATTGAAACTAACCTCCCACTGGTCGAGGGCATGCAGCGCCTGATCAGGATTCCCGGTCTCGTCAGCCAAATCATCGGCATGACGGCAGTAAGCATAAATCGACGCCAAGGCATCCTTGATACGACGCGGCTGCCGCCACGACACCACGGTAAAATTCTCATAGTGGCGGGTAGATTTACGCACCGACATCATAGCTTTTTTTGTTTGTGTGTCCGAATCGGGCATTGCATTTATCCTGCCATCCATCCCTTTAGATGGGATTCGATGTTGTCCTGGATTTCCTTCAGGTGGGATTCGGAATCCGCTTCGAAACGCAACACCAGCACCGGTTGAGTATTCGAAGCCCTCAACAATCCCCAGCCATTATCGAATATCCACCGTACCCCGTCGATGGTGACTTTATCCTTCTCACCCAAGGACTCCGCTTGTGCCTTTTCCACCACCTGAAATTTGACATCGTCGGGGCAATCGACTCGGATTTCGGGTGTGGAATGCATCTTAGGAACATCCTCCAACAAAGTATGCAGCGGTGCATTCGCATCCGCCACAATCTCCAATAATCGCCCAGAAGCATAGATGGCGTCATCGAATCCGAAATAGCGGTCAGCGAAGAACATGTGTCCGCTCATTTCCCCCGCCAGCAGCGCATTCTCTTCCTTCATCTTTTTCTTAATCAGCGAATGTCCGGTTTTCCACATGATAGGACGCCCGCCGTATTCGGCAATCTGATCGTACAGCACCTGCGATGACTTCACTTCACTGATAATTGCAGCTCCGGGATTTTTCTTCAGGATATGTCGGGAAAACAGGATCATCAGTTGGTCACCCCACAGGATATTCCCCAAATCATCTACCACACCGATGCGGTCGGCGTCACCATCATAGGCGATGCCCAATTCCAAGCCCTGATCTTTCACCTTCGCAATTAACGCTTCCAGATTTTTCGGGAGTGTAGGATCGGGATGGTGATTAGGAAAATTCCCGTCAACTTCGGAAAACAATTCATATACACCGCAGCTCATTTTACGAAAGATATCCGGCGCAACCATTCCCCCGGTGCCGTTCCCGGAATCTATGGCAATTCGCAACGGGCGACTGATTTCGAGATTTTCCAGCAGGAAATCCCGGTATGCGGGTATAATATCGAAGGCATTGACACTGCCCATACCCTGAACATACGCCCGTCTTTCGATAATATCCCGCACGGCTTGAATTTCGTCGCCATAGATGGTGTCCCAGCCCAAACACACCTTAAATCCGTTGAATTCCGGCGGGTTATGACTGCCAGTAATCATCACTCCACCGTCCATTTTGATGTTGGCGATAGAGAAGTAAAGCACCGGTGTAGGGCAGCATCCGACGTCCACTACTTTAATTCCGGTTTGCATCAGACCGAACAGTAGTCGATCGCGGATGTGTTCCGATGATAACCGCCCGTCTCTACCCAAGGAAATCCGTTCCGCGCCATGTTCCTGCAGATAAGTGCCGATTCCCAACCCCAAATTTTCAACGGTATCGTCGGTTAAATCCTTATCTACGATTCCTCGAATGTCGTATTCACGAAAGATCTGTGGATTCATTCCACCTCCAAACTACTTCAAGACTTCATTATCAGGTATTTTACCGGTTATTTAGGATCCAGTAAATTCCGATAGTACGATTCATATTCAGCGGTGATTTCCTTAACGTTAAATCGCTCGATGGTGCGCCTGCGCGCCTCCTTGCCCATGGAAATTCGGCGCTGGTCATCGCTCAACAGCAGTTTTATCGCTTCTGCCATTTCGGTAATATCCCCGACACAACAGAGATATCCGGTTTCGCCGTGATCCACTACTTCCGGAAGACCACCGGCGCAAGTCGCCACCACCGGCACTTCGCAACTCATGGCTTCCAACGCGGATAATCCGAAACTCTCAGTCTCACTGGGCAGGAAATACACATCGGCAATGGAAAATAATTCGGCGATGGTCTGCTGTTTCCCTAGGAATATTACGTCATCACTGATACTATGTTCCTTTGCCTGCTGTTCCGCTTTGTAACGGTCGGGACCGTCGCCCACCAGCAACAGCTTGGATGGGATTTCCTCGTGTACTTTCGCAAAAGCGTCCACAATATCTCCTAACCGTTTTACCGGTCGGAAATTGGACGTATGCATCACAATCTTTTCCCCATTGGGAGCGTATTTATTTCGTACTACATGGTTATCGCTCTTTACGAAAATATCGGTATCGACAAAATTGGGGATGACGGTAATTGGGTTGGAAATACCGAATGTCTCTACGGTTTCATTCTTCAGGAATTCCGAGACCGCAGTGAGACAGCAACTTTGTTCCAAAGCGAACCTGGTGATCGGCAGGTAATTTGGGTTACCGCCCACCAATGTTATGTCGGTGCCGTGCAGGGTGGTCACCACTCGCAGCCGCCCGCCCATCATCTGCTTGGCAAGGTAGGCGCTCACCGCGTGGGGGATGGCATAGTGTACGTGCAACAGATCGAGTTCCATCTGCGTCGCCACTTCCACCATTTTGGTTGTCAACGCTAACGAATACGGTGGGTACTGGAACAAAGGATATTCCACCACCTGTACTTTGTGGAAACTCACCCGTTCTTCGTCATCGGTGAACCGAAAAGGTTTATCGTAACTGATGAAATGGATTTTGTGCCCACGACGTGCCAGGTGCAACCCCAATTCCGTAGCCACTACCCCTGATCCGCCATAGGTGGGGTAGCAGGTGATGCCGATGTTTAACGGTCGTTCGGTCATGGTATCCTCGTGCCCAGTGATTCCATTAGCGTAATCGGATCCGAAATCCCCAGCGGGCGTTCCATAATCCACGGCTCACCGGCTTCGGTGCCTATTTGACTACCCCAATAACGATCACGGATCTTCAGATCTTCCAGGAACTTGGGACAACTGATATAGGTTTCTGGAACATCGGAATCCGATTGGGAAAACTGCGATTGATAGCAGGCAATGGCATCATATTTCCGATCCAGATGGTCGGAAACATCCACTACAAATGATGGTTCCGGAACCCAATGACCAGGGTAATATATGATTCCTTGGGGTCGGAACGGGTCACCATCGACCTTCAACTTATGCAACCCCGATTGAAAAGCGGCTTTTCGTATCAAATGGAACGCATCTTCGTGATCGGGATGACGATCCCATTTCCAGGGACACAGCAGCCAATTTGGGCGATGCCGCCGAATGATTTTGATTACTTTGTGTATATTTTCTTGAGTTGATGCCAAGTCTCCATCCTTGATACCTGCGTTCAGCCGGAGGGGAATCGATAACGCCTGCCGGGAGGCTTCCGCTTCCTCCATGCGTTGTTGTGTGGTACCTCGGGAAGATAATTCACCTTTGGTAAGGTCAGCGATCCCAACGGCGTATCCCTGGTGTACCAGCAGAGACAGTGTCCCCCCGCAGAACAATTCCACATCGTCGGGATGCGGGCTTATTGCCAGGACATCCAGCGCCATTATTCCTCCTCCATGGGGATTACGCAATGTTCAAATTGGTCGATGGGTACCGAGCGCAGCCGTTCGGTCACCCATTCAAATCCGTGTCGCTCCAGGAATTTCAGAGGTGATAACCCGCGTTCT
>CBDVBD010000108.1:0-11381 GCA_965372135.1 uncultured bacterium
GTCAAAATATAAACCACCCACGCCCAAAGCAACGGAAATCGTAACAATCGTACCACTTGAGCACGATCGGCAGTAACCAGCCGCAACCCCAAAAACACCGCTAATCCTGCTTCCGAAGCTGCTATAGAGAATGGCGCAGTCCCGCAGTACAAAAACCACCCCCACAACGACACCGTCAGTAACCACCGTCGCCAGCTCACGATATACTCCCAATCACCGGCATATACTCACTGGTATGCAAACCGAGAACCTTGTTATACAGCTCCTCGGTACGCTCCACCATCCTTGCCATCGACAATTCCTGCACTACCCTATCACGACCAGCCTCACCCATGGACTTCCTTAGATTAGCATTATCAATTAATTGCAACATCGCCTCTGCCAACCGATTCGGATCATTAGGCGGAATCACCACCCCAGTCACGCCATCTACAATCGACTCTCCAACCGCATTAACATCTGTACCAATCACCGGCAGCCCCGCCGCCATCATCTCCAGCGCGATCCGGCACATCACTTCCGAACCCGTGGACGCCACCACCCCAATATCAAGCCTACGTAACACATCACGAACATCATCAGCTTGATCCTCGATCTTGACTCGATCCTCAATCCCCGATGAAATCGCCATCCGCTGGAGGTCATCATGGCTAATCTGAGCCGACTCACCGGAAATTAAAAACCGCGCATCAGGAGCCTTAACCGCCACCTCCGCAGCTGCCCGCAGAAACACATCATGCCCCTTAACCGGCGACAATCTGCAGACTATCCCCACCCATACTTCCCGACCGGAATCCTCCCCAGATTCCGAATACAAATCCTGAAAAGGCACCGGATCTATCCCTCCCGGAATCACCGAAATCTTATCCCCAATTCCGGAAAAAGCATCCAAATACCGCTGCCGAGACCCCTCGCAGGTCACCACTACCCAGTCGGTACCACGCTCATGCAGCCACCGGTTCAACGCATGCCCCTTCGGTGGACGCGGATCACACACCGACCGCACCAATGGCGTATTCCGCCCCAACCCATATAAGGCTGCCGCTACCTGCGAATGCCCCATAGGGCAATGCGCATTAACCAAAGTTACCGGCAATTCCGACAATATCGCCCGGATACGTATAACATTGCGTGCTACCGACACCGGATCCTGCTTATGAAGCGGTAACCCGATTGTCTCCAACCCCAATTCGGAAGCCCGTTCCAATGCTGGAGTTCCTGGTCGCCCCATTAGCCACACTTGATGTCCCCGGTCCCGGAGCCCCGTCGCCAATCCTACTGCCAAATAGGTTGCCGCATTCCACCAGGGCGATGTAATCGTAATCAGCACTGAAAGCGGCGGAACTCTATGACCAATGGCAACTGATTTCCGATCCTGACTGATAACCTCCCGAGCGAAACCAAACACCTTATCCACACTGATAGACGCCATACTATCGTCAGCGGAAACCGGTGTCAATACCCGGTCAATCTGACCCAAAGGACCCCATCGGTTGGGATGCATACTCCGACCCAAAGGGTACAACCCCACAACCGGTGCCCCCAGCGCATTCGCTAAATGAATCGGACCTGTCGAATTCGCTATTACTAAATCAGACCGCTGAAACAGTGCCGCAAGCTCTGGAATACTCAATTTCCCAGCCAGATTTGGAATCCCTGCTGCATAATCACTAACCCCCTGTACTAAATGACGTTCGGCTTCTGAACCGGTCAGCAAAACTGAAAGTCCCTCACTGTGAAGCCGCTCCGCTAACTTGGCAAAACTTTCCAAAGACCAATCCTTGGCTGATTCCCCACTCACTGGATGTAACACTACCAGCTTGGAATCTGACTCCACTCCCACTTCAGCAAGCAACATAGTAATTCGAGTATCAGCCTCTTCCGGAACCTTAAACTCCCACAACGGCTCAGGAACCCCCTTAACACCAGCCAATCTCGCAATATTGAGATTATAAAACACCTCATGACGAATCCCCCATTTCCGATGTTCGAACCATCGTCGATGAAACCAGATACTCTGCAACCGTGTCCCCGGACCCACTCGCACCGGTATCCCCGCCCGAACTAATAATCGTATCACTTCCAGTGACTGCCACAAGCATACAGCCATATCAAATTGATACCGCCGAATCTCATCCAGCACCACATTCTTTGGTCGGTCAATTTCGATCACCCCATCCAACCAAGAACACATCGTTACCACTGACGCTGTATACTTCCGGCATAAAAACATCACCTTAGCATCCGGATATGTCAACTTCAACGCCCGTGCCGTTGGCAGCGCCAATACTACATCCCCCATCCGATCCGTCCGACATATCAAAATCGACTTAGGTGACTCTTGCTGGTTATTGCTGCTCAAAATCCCCACTCCGTAATTTGGCATACTTAACCAGGACATGCACCGCAGACAACATCGCCAACAACAACCCCCGCCACCCGTCCAACACCCCCACCCGAACCACTGCCATCCTGAGGAACATCCAGCACGGTCGGAGCGACAAATCCCACCAATGACACCGCCTGCCACGATCCGCTAAATCCTTAGCCCCCAACGTAGTGTACCGATTCAACTTATCAAAATACTCGGTTAAACTATCATCTGTATGATGTTCCAATGGCTGCGTCAACTGCCTTGTATCCCCATCAACCCGAATCGACTCATGAACCTGCACCTGATTAAATTTCCCATGCGATTTCCGAAATATCCTGAGCACTCGATCCGGATACCACCCCCCAAATCGCATCCACCTCCGCAAGAAATAATTCCGGCGAGGAACCGTAAACCCATGAAACATAACATCACTCCCGGTCAACACCTGCCGTATCTCTAACGCCAATGATTCCGGAATCACCTCATCCGCATCCAACAAAAACACCCAATTACCTGAAGCCTGATCCACCGCCCACTGCTTGGTCTTGGCATATCCTTCCCACCCACGTTCCAACACCATCGCACCCTCATGTCGAGCCATATCAGCGGTCCGATCTTTCGTACTATCATCCACTACCACCAGCACTTCCTCAGCCCACCGTGCACTCTCAACCGCCCTGCCGATGATCGCTTCCACATCCTTGGCAACAATCACCACTGAAACAGTCTGCACAGTATTCTCAATGCTGCACATTGGACTCCCCTATCGCCTGTTGAAATATCTCTACCAATCGCGCCATATGGTCATCCAATTTATACCGCCGAACCACCCGTTCCCTGCCTCGATTTCCCATTTCCCGTTGTAACTCGTTATCCTCAAACAGTCGCTGCATCGCTTCCGTAAATGCCGCAGCATTTTCTGGTAACACCAAAATCCCTGTCTGACCATCAATCACAATCTCGGGCACACCTCCCGCATCCGTGGCAATCACCGGCAATCCGAAACTCATCGCCTCAATCAACACCAACCCAAATGTTTCCTTACGTGACGGCATCACCAATACATCCAGCATCGGGTAACACTTACCCGGATCATCGATGTACCCCAAAAACCTGACACGATTCCCCAGCCCTACCGAAGCCACCTGATCTTCCAACACCTTCTGATACCCCGGTTCCCCGCGGGTTTCCTCCCCGATCAACACCCCCAAAATCCTATCGTAGTCTTTAAGTTCCGCTAACGCCTCCAAAAACACCCCCTGCCCCTTCCCCGGATCCAATCGCCCCACCACCCCAAACACTACCTGCTGTTCCGATATTCCGTACTCTTGCCGTAGCTGATGCCTTAGGTCTGAATCCGGTTGAAGCTCATCAGTATCAATCCCATACGGCAATACAATCACCTTGTCAGCAGCGATGGAGGTACACCGTGTAACCTGGGTTCTAATCTCATCGGTCAATGCAATAACGCAGGTCACATGCCTCCACACCCACTGATGCAAAATATCTCGCTTCGGATAATTTGACACCATCTGCTGCGAAAATATCACCGGCACCTTCCCGCCAAAAACCTCTGCAACCGCGATCACCCACAAATCCCTGGATAGATGTGCATGAATCAAATGCGGTCTAAATCTCCTAACAACTCCAGCTAATGCAGCAATAGTCGCTACCGGGAAATACCCGGCACGTTGAACCTGAAGCATCTCAACTCCCGATTCCTCACACTTATCAGCAATCGGACTCCCTGAAAGTGTCACCATTTTTACCTGATGCCCCCAATCCTGAAGCCTTACCGCGACTGACGCCGCATACATCTCCAACCCCCCCCACGACCGGGATAGGCACACCTCTAAGATATTAAGTGGCGTCATTGGATATAACCCCAATCCTTCAATATCTCCCGAATCCCGCCCACAATCGGCTCCCTGCCGCTGCCAGCCGCCACCCACATCTCTAATGCGTTCTTCTGAAACCATACCGCATCGAGATTAGGAACTACAGCCGCCGGTATCATCCCTTCCCATCCTCGAAATTCCTGCCAATTCCCCGGCAGTGCAAACGGTCCCCATAATACAGATGCCCCTTGTACATCAGGCTCTACAGCAAAATCCTTCCCACTACCGTCGTAAATCCAATATATCTCACCTCCGCCAACATTCAATCCCTCAAACCGAAGTGTACTGCCGTTAATCGTATAATCAACATCCCCAATATCCCCAATTACCATCGGCTCCGACATCAACTCCACTTCCCCCTGAACCTGCACCGAATCCGGAACCACCATTCGGTACACCCACACCGGATCCGGAACCTGCTCATCGAACATCCTGCGGATTTCATCCAACCTCGGATGCCCCTCATCAACCAGACTATATAACTCCAGCGGGTCATTGTGCAGATCATACAATTCTTCCCCCACATCCCGTACCTGTAATCCCTCTGACGTCATCACCCACACCGCTTCGAATCCCGGAAAACGCCGTACATATTTCCAATGATTGTTAACTCGCATTGAAATCCCGTTCCTTGACTCGCTGAACACCAACTCCGTACCGGCACCCTGACCCCCCATCACTGGAATCAAAGACTCCCCCTGAAACTCCCCTGGCACTTCCAATCCCAACAAATCCAATACCGTCGGTGCCACATCCATCAACTGAACCTGCGCCGAAATGTCCGTATCTTCAGGAAGCCTCCCCTCCCAAGAGAAAATCAACGGCACTCGAAGCTCATCATCGAAAAAGCTGCGTCCATGCTGATACACCATCTTGGTCCCGCTTGAAACCAGTGTAGCGCATTCCCGGATCACCGGATGCCGCCGGGTCACTTCCCCATGATCAGCGCACGCCACGAACAAAGTACTCTCCCGCTGCCCCAGCTTATCAATCGACCTCACTACCCGCCCCAAATACTCATCGGAATACCGCACTTCCCCCAAATACTGGTTATACAACACCCGCCAATCACCGTTATCCTTCCCGAAAACCTTCCGGGTGTACCGAAACGGCGGCTTGTAACTGTAATGCGGCGCATTGTAATTGACGAATAGAAACACCGCCTCCTGCGGATCGTTACGCAAATATCGGATCGCCATTTCTGTAATATCCACCGTATCGTAATAATCCCGCTCCACATCCCACACCCGGTCAAATCCCATATCCATTCCCAATGAGGTCGCGCCATGCATAAAGACATCATTCCCCAGCATCACCGTAGTATAACCCGCTTGCTTGAGCTCGGTAACCAAGTTACGTGTCACCGTCTTATAGTATACCTCTCGTTCCACCGATGCAATCGAATATGCCACAATCGGTGTTCCCAACGAGGTATGCGGTCGCGATGCGAACATCGAATACAACGAAGGTCGCGTCCAATTGCCGTTGATAATCGCATTACGAAAATAGATCCCGGATTCCTTCAACTTACTCAGATTCGGCAGCACCCTACTGCTTGTAGTTACATCCTCCAACAACCGAGCCTGCACCGCATCTACCATAAGAAACACCACATCGGGCAGCTCAGAATCCACCGGAGCTCTATCGCTTAAGAGCCGGGGTTCCGCCCAAAACGGAAATACATCCCCACCCTCACCTAACGTCTCAAATCGAAAAACCCCGTTTCCCGTACTTCCCCTGGGCACTTTAACCGATACCTCCACCCAGTATTCCCGGTCCGCCATCGCTTCCACATACAAGTATTTCCCAAACGTCTCATGCCACCACGACCTCGGATACGATACCGGGTCTTCCGCCGTTATCACACTGTCATACAGCACTTCCCCGTACCGGTCGGTCTGATACAATACCCGAAATCGAACCGAACCTTGCCCGGTCGAACCAGAAGAAGATAACACCGTAACCGCCGTTTGTAACCTATCTCCTGGAACCGCTCCTGCACGCCATTCAACTATTGTCTCCGGGGGTGCCAAGAACGCCGGGCGGCAGTCGATCAGTTCCTCAAACTGTCCCCTGCCAACCCAGGCACAAGCAAACTTCGATGCCACCTCCCGGTCACGCATCCCATTCCAACCCACCCCCGGCAAGCTGCTGGCTGCTTTCAGTACCTCCTCCATCGCAGGATATTCAACCGTCACATCCTCCTCTGGATCAAAAAGTCGCTGTTGAACAAACACTCTTTGCGGCTTAGGACCGGGAATATTCAGTACCTGCCGCATCGGATTCGGCAATCGCGTTGGATTGGGAAGCACGAAAAAACCCTCCCAGACAACCACAATCACCAGAAGGGTCAATAATATCTTAATTCCATATTTTACAGTACTGTACAATCGAATTCCTGAATAATCTACTTGAAGATATATGAGGTGATAAAATACGCAAGAAAGGATAGAACATCACTACACAACACAAACTTGCCCCCTTGGACGCACCCTATCCATCCAAATACGGCAAAATCCGTTTAATCTCTGTTTCAATCTCCAAAAAAGTACGCTCGTATCCCCGGAAATCAGACCCAAACGGATCCTGAATCTCTAAACTAACAGCAATCGGTCTTAGACGCCCTAAATCTTTCAATAATATTATTGATGCCTGCCTGTCCGGGTACCTCTTCTGCAACACATCCCGCTGAGCCGATGTCATTGTAATTACCCAATCCGCCCAATTGATTAGCTCATCCGACACCGATCGGGTAATATGCCAAGAAATATCAACATCGTGAGATGCCGCTACTTCTATTGCCGTGTCGTTGGCAGGTAGTCCCTCCTCCGCATGGATTCCCGCCGATCGCACCACGATATCGCCCCGCCCATCTTCCGATACCAACTTCCGGAGTATCCCCTCCGCCATCGCACTCCTGCAAGTATTCCCAGTACACACAAACAACAAATTCACCGCATCTCCGATCCTAAATTCCCCCCTGAAAAACATCACATAATGTCTTTCAATACATGCCGCAGCCAACCTTCCGGCACCACCCCGGATCGTAACACTTCGAATGGTTCCTTCCGTAAATCCAACACCGTAGATTCCCCACCCAACGCGGTGGTTCCCCCATTAACCGCCAGTCCCGCAGACGCCAACACCTCATCAGGCACCTGCCGTAACCTCTGTACCCCTTTTCCCCCTGATAAATTCGCGCTGGTATGCACCCAGGGAGACCCTTGCGTTTCGATTGCATCCCTTAGCCGATCAATCGCCGGCATTCGTACCCCGATTGACCCATCCTCAGCTACAAACCGTCTATCAATATCCTCAGCAGCCTCAACCACCAATGTCACCGGTCCCGGCATTAACAATTCCACCACTTGCCAAACCGTTCCCACATCACCCTCTATCATCCCTTCCATCATCTCCCAACCGGACACTAAAAAGCTGAAAGGTACCTTCCTGCTTGGCTTTAGATTCCTGAGCCGCTCCCACACCCTATCATCAAATCCAGCCCCCCCAATCCCGTACACCGTTTCCGTTGGAAACACCACCAACTCCCCACGACCAATCACCTCCGCACACCGTGCCACCATCCCCTCATCTAACAATTTCACATGCCGACCGGTTATCGCCACCTATACCTCACCATTAACCGTGCTTTCAAATGCCTCACCTGATAGCTAATCACTACTAACCATGTTTCCGCCCTATTGGGCGATCATAAGATCAAGTAACCTGCTTACCCCCGGCTTGTCCACCCACTGACTAATTCAACATTCAAAATTCAAAATTAATCGATAGGCAATCTCTTGCTACTTGCCAACTAATCCTACCACCCGGAAACCACCTTATTGGAAATATCCTCCGTCAGCTTCCCAATCGCATCGTTCAATCCCTCTTCCCGTTCTAAACCTCCGCTTGCCAATGGATACGTCCCCCACTGGCTGAACTCCTGCGTCCACAACGCATCTCCGGTTTTTGTATCCTCTAACTCTACTCTCACGGTGACAATAATCCGATATTCCTGTACTGTCTCCGTCGCCTGAAAGGTATACGGATCATCGTTGATTCGTAAAATTGTTCCCCGAAGTACCGCTTCCGCACGCCCCAAATCCACTACTTTAACAATATTATCCCTCAGGAACCGGTCGATCACCGCATCCGTCAACTGTTCCCGAATCCCGTATTCGGACGTCAAGTTATCAAACAACGGCACCGCAATCAACTCCACCCCGCCCGGCACCGCTCCGGAAAACGAATAAAACCCGCACCCCGCTAAAAACACCAACATCACCCCCGCCGCCACACACACTATCTCATTCCAGCGTGTCATATCTAATCCCTATAAATCATACTGCTTAATCTTTCGATACAACGTCCGTTCCCCAATCCCCAATGCCTTGGCTGCCTTCCGTCGATTCCCATCAAATTCTTTTAACACTCTTTGAATCTGCTCCCGTTCCGCTTCTTCCAATGATACCGGAATCTCCGCGGCATCCTCAATCAACATCCCCCGCTGAAACCGTCCCGGATACCTTGGCGTACCTCCACTCATTAACATCTGCCGTATCTCCCCCAACTCCTGCTTCATATCCAATAGCACCCGCAAAATCATCTCCCGTTCAAGCTGGTCCGACGATTTCCCCAACGGCACTGGCAACATCGATTCCCCTACTCGCGTCCCCGACAAATGCCGTCCAATTATTTCCCCGTCCAACATCCGACCCGATTCCAAAATCACCATACTTTCCAGCGTATTCTTCAATTCCCGGACATTCCCCTCCCAATAATGATTCATAAGCACCCGATATCCATCATCGGTGATCTCCGGTTCCGGAATCTGATTCTTCCGGCAATAATTCCCCACAAAATAATCCGCCAACATCGGAACATCCTCCCGGCGTTCCCGTAGCGGCGGAATCACAATATTAACCGCCTTCAATCGAAAATATAAATCCTGTCGAAATTCCCCATTTTGTACCGCCCGCGCCAAATTCCGGTTGGTGGCTGCCAATATCCTGACATCCGTCTTCAACACTTCCCCCGATCCCACCCGCATAAACTCCCCGGTCTCTAAAATCCTGAGTATCTTAACCTGCGACGGAGGCGGCATTTCCCCAATCTCATCTAAGAATATTGACCCGCCGTTCGCCAATTCGAAATACCCCCGACGCATCTTATCCGCGCTGGTAAATGCCCCTTTTTCGTGCCCGAATATTTCACTCTCGAAAATCCCTTCGGGAATCGCACCGCAATTGACGGTGATCATCGGTTTGTCACCGCGGTAACTCTGCTCATGAACCGCCCGAGCCACCAATTCCTTCCCCGTGCCGCTTTCCCCGGTTATCAACACCGCAATATCCGACGGCGCCACCTGCCCGATAATCTGCAGAATCTGCTTGATCCCGCCAGACTGTCCGATCAATCCTTGCAAAACACCTTGCTGATCGTTCGATGCCATTGTATTACTGCTTAATTAGTTCATTATAAAATTATCGACTTGATCCCTTGCTCGCTTTTGAACTTGCATCTTTTCTTTCTTTAGTATTTGGAATTTCTTATTTTGAACTTGTTTCGGATTTCGGATTTCGAATTTCACACTATCACCCTAATCCCATCCTTCGCAAATTGAATATCTCTGATCCCCCATTTCGCTGCCATATCCCTGAGCACCAGCGTTTTCCCTTCCAACTCCTCAGGAACATGTGTCAACAGCACCTTCTTTACTTCCCACCCCACCACCGTTTCCATAATCGCTTCCAAATCCACATGCGTACATTCCAACAACAGCAAATCCGCCTGCCTGGGGATGTCGCGTAAATCACTGAGACTTTCCAAATCCGAACTGTACACCACTACCTTCCCCTCCCCATAAACCGATAACGCCCCGCTGCGCACCCCTAACCCCATATCCTCTGCCATTGATTTAACCGGCTCCAAATGCTTGGTCAAGTGCGCGGAAATTCGGAAACCGTCTCCATCCAGGACCACCCCATCTTCCCACCCTTGTAATGAATAACTGAATGACAGCCTCTCGCTAATCAGATACACTGCATGCAAATACGTCTGCAATGGCTCCACAGTCTCCTTAGGTAAAAACACCCTCAAACGCGCCGATCGCTCTGTCAAATGCATATACTGAATCAATCCTGCCAACCCGCCGCAATGATCGGCATGGGTATGTGTAATAACAACATCGGAAATGGAATTCGGATCCAACGACTCCCCCAACATCGCCCGGGTAGTGCCTTCTCCCACATCCAACAAGCATACCTGCTCTTCTGACTCTACCAACACCGCCGCGTGATTACGATTTGGAGTCGCCAACCCTGACCCGGTTCCGATTACTGTTATCTTCATAAAACAATCCTACCTGTTCAACGCACGATGGGCGATGTCTCTTCGGTAAAACACCCCGTCGAATGAAATCGCTCCCACCCCCCGATATGCCAATTCCAACGCCTCTTCCAAACTATTTCCCAATCCCACTACATTCAACACTCGTCCTCCCGATGTCACTACCACTCCTTCATGAGTCTTGGTGCCTGCATGAAAAATAATCGTATTATCATCTCCGGCAGTATCCAGCCCACGAATCATTTTCCCCGTCTCATACGACCCCGGATATCCTCCGGACGCCAATACCACCCCGACCGCAGCACGATGTTCCTTGTCCTCCTCCGGCAGCTTGTCCATCGTCCCATCCACCGACGCTTCCAACAACTTCAAAAACTCACCTCCGTACAACGGTAACACCACCTGTGTTTCCGGATCTCCAAATCGGCAATTGTATTCCAACACCTTCGGACCATGGTCAGTCATCATCAGCCCCAAATACAACACTCCTTGATAATGCCTGCCTTCTTCCTCCATTCCTTGAAGCGTACGAATTAAAATCGTTTCTTCCACCTCCGACATCAAAGATTCCGTGATCACCGGTGCCGGCGCATAGGCTCCCATCCCGCCGGTATTCGGTCCCATATCACCGTCGAATGCCCGCTTATGATCCTGTGACGACGTCAAACAACGATAATTAATCCCATCACACACCGCCAAAATCGACGCCTCTTCCCCCTCTAACCGCTCTTCAACCACCGCTTGGTTCCCGGCATCCCCAA
>CBDVBD010000109.1:0-11365 GCA_965372135.1 uncultured bacterium
GGTATATTTCTTTAGCCTCAACGTGTGTGCCGCTCATTTCCTTAAACCGGCGACTCAAGCTTTCGCCCGAGAGGTAGGCTTCCGCGCACCCGTGCCTGCCGCATTCACACAGTCTGCCCTGATAATCGATGGTGGTATGACCGATTTCGCCGGCACCGCCCAGCGCCCCACGATACAATCTGTTATCCAGTATCAGCCCATACCCCATGCCGGTGCCGATAATCACCGCTAACACATAGCGGTATTTTCCCATGCAGGAATCAAAAAATTCCGCCAAGGCAAGGCAGTTGGCATCGTTTTCGATCACTAAAGGAACTTCCAACCTGCCCCGTAGCCTGCCGATGAATCCTGGAGTTTCATAAATGGTGGTATGAGGCGATCCAAAGATGACATCGGTAGATTGTATGTATGTCCCTGGAGTACCCATACCGACCGCAGCATAGGATTTCCCATCCGCCGCTTGATCGATGACGGTCATGATATTATCGATGACCTGATCCAATCCTTTATCTGGTTCGGAAGGCATTCGGTGGCGTGGGTGGGTATGCCGATCTCTATCCAGCAGGCAGGCTTCCACCTTGGTGCCCCCTAAGTCGACTCCAATCACATATTCTTCCATATTTACCCGTGTTTGATGCTGTCGCTGATGTTATCCCAGGTTTCGAAAACAGTATATACGTTTTCCGGATTTGCCCCGGGACCGAATTCACATTGAGCGATCACCCCGC
Organism: uncultured bacterium; assembly: GCA_965372135.1. Taxonomy (GTDB): domain Bacteria; phylum Electryoneota; class RPQS01; order CBDVBD01; family CBDVBD01; genus CBDVBD01. The sequence continues at coordinate 729 of CBDVBD010000109.1, forward strand.
CATCGGCGTACAGATGACTATGGACCTGATGCACTGCGTCTTTAATATCCTGCTTCGATCCCCGTGGAAGAAGGTGCTGTCGGTCGATTTCACCCCAGAAGGTGATTTCCCCTCGTGCCATACCGCCAAGTTCTTCTATGTCCATACAAAACAACTGGCTGTTCAGGGCATCGATACCCACTTTGATCAAATCAGGGATGATATCGGTAATATAGCCGTCGGAATGCATAAAGAGGTACTTCCCGCACTGGTGGGCGATATCCGCATATTCACGGTACATCGGCTTAAAATATTTCCGAAATGTATCAGGTGACGCCAACAACCTATTCTGCATTCCCCAATCGTCCATAAAGGATATCGCATCCACTTCCGTATTTGCCCAAATTTCGACTTCCTTGCAGTAATGTTCATGGATACAGTTCAAGAGTTCCGTCATTTCCTGAGGTTCCTGAACCAAATCCACCAACGCTTGTTCCATGGTACGTAAGAACTGAAACCGCTCGAATGGTCGGCAAATGGAACCTCCGGACAATACGAATTTATCGGTTTGCAGGCAAAAGGCATTAACTTCCTCCACGTTTACCGTCAATGTTTCTTCAGGAGGCTTAAATTTATCCAGGTCATCCCACGTAGCAATCAACGGCTCCAGGACAATTCCAATCACACCGTCGTGCACGTTGGAAAACTTGCATCCCCATTCGTCGGTATAATCGCCTACACCGTATTTTTCGCCGGAAATCACCAGTTGCTTCTTATATGTGAATTCAGCGGTTACGATATCATCGGGGAAGGTTTTCCTGATCCGCTCAGCTTGGTCTGGATACCGGTCTTCCGCCCAGGGTAGAATCCACATTTGCCGAGGGATTCGTTCCGGTGAGTCGAAATTCAGAGTCTTATGTACTAATTGCCTTGAGTTCATATCGGAATTTTGGAGTGCGCAAGTTTGCTTGCGCTTTGTTCGCTGAAGCTTGCTTCAACTTATTGTTCCTGCCAGGTTTCAAGTGTAATGTAAGCTGGCGGGTGGTATGTATGTGCTGTCATGTGTCCTCACTTGACAGCGCATAATTTAGGAGTGCGCAAGCTTGCTTGCGCTTGCGGTGGCAAGCCACCGCACTCCACATCTCCACCTTCTGTAGTCCCAGCGCCCCTTTCTGTCATCCCCACGAAGGCGGGGACCCAGTGCTTAAGGTCGGATTTCCCCGAAATCCGACACCGTCATTGCGAATCCCGACTGGTCGGGATGTGGCAATCTCCTTGAAAGTGAGTCCGACATCCGCCGGATGCAATTCTGACATCAGACTATCACACCCCACCTATCCCCCCGGGAAAATAGTGATAGTTATTAAGGTCAATGGTGTTGCCTGGTTTCGCCCAAGGATAATTCTCTTCACTGGGTAGGATGCTGTTTTGATAACAATCAAACAACGCGTCGTCCAATCCCTCCACCCACCATCGCTGCTCTTCTTGGTGGCGATGGATCATGAACTTGGGAAAAGCGACAATATCCGGCATCGATTCCTGAATGCCGTTCATACACAGGGTTTGAGATCGTGCCGCTTCCAGTCCGCACACAATCGGTATTGGATTATGTACGCATTCTACTGCATCGAATAACTTGCGAAACTGATGGTCGGCGTCAGGGGAACCGTAAGATTTCGTGTCACCATTATTATCGATGACTACTATTTCATCCGAGGATTCACCGAAGGATATAGTGGCGTCTTCGAATTGGAAATTGAACATCGGTCCTTTATCTGAGGCGGTGCAATGAGAACCGTAAAACAGCAGTTCGACTCCTTCGTTAGTAAAAATCCGGGAGGCAGCGGTGTCGTAATTTTCAATCGGATTAGCTCGATACAGTTCAGCAGTAACTTCCTTAGCCTCCGCACTTAACTGCGTTTCTTTTCCCAGTATATACAACAAATTGTGCAGGAAATGCGCCAGAGCGTTATTCACCGGGCTGTCCAAAATCCAATTACTGTTCTCATCTTTAATTTTCCCCGCCCAGTCGTTTCTGCGATAATATAAATCATCCCGAGCCCATAAACAAAGGGTTTTCAGGCGAATAGGCTTGCCAAATACCCCGCGGATAATATCCCTTTTCAATGATTGTATGGCAGGAGAATAGCACCATTGATAACCAATCATCACCCATTTGCCGGTTGAATTCTTAACCCGGATCAACTCACCGGCTTCCTGAATAGTGGCGCCAATCGGCTTATCGCACAGCACATTCGATCCATGCTGTAATGCGATGATACTTTGCGGAACATGATAATGAATCGGAGATGCAATTACCACCAAATCAGCGCTGTTACCACCGTCATAGAAATCCGCAATCGCTGAGAATATCGAAATATTCCGATCCCGGATTTCGGGATATAGTTCCGACCTTTCCGGTTCCGGATCGACAATTCCCGATATCTTGATTTTACCTTCCGGAAATTTTTCCAATAAGGTTTTCAGATAATAGTACCCATATCCCCCAATCCCCACCATCAGCACCGACACCTGTTTCTGCGATTCCCACATCATTCTTTACGCAGCGAAAAGCCGTGTAGCCTGGTTGACATATGCCCCAGCATGATAATCAGTACCACGCCCACAGCGAATGATATAATGATAACCCAAGGAATGCCTTCAGCAAATCTCGCAAATCTTATGTCCAGCTCGTTACGGGAAAATAACTGCACAGTCATCCGGCATTGATAGTGAGGCAATTCCATATCATGAATTTCACCCCATGCCTGCTCCGAAGACTTGCCGAATGTAAAAAAGTTATCACCCGCATCGTCGTACATTTTGATTTCAGCGGTGTAATTTCCCGGGTAATAGTCGAAAAATTCATCGTACAGGAAACGATCCTGTTGTCTTCCCCACTGGAAAATGTCATCGAAATGGTTTTTCATAAAGCCGAGATCATTGACGATCAAGCGTGTTTCCTCGCCCACCGGACTGAAAATAAAAATATAATCCTTGCCGTCCATGTCCAGATTCACCACTTTGTTCTCAAATATGGAATAGGGGTCTAAATTACTCGGAGATTCGCAGATTTTAGTGGTATCGTTTACCAACGGCGCCTTCTCGGCAGTGGTTTCCCGGATTACCGGCGATGAGATGTTTGTGTAAAACGATTCGTATTTGCCGCCTTTGATGGTGCCGATTTCCACAATTTCCGGAAACGTGTCAACCAGATAGTCGATTTGCGGTATATCCTCAGGAAGATGAAATCGAGCCAAATATTCCGATGGCATCTGAATGCGGGAAAACAAAGTCTTATAAGCAAATACCCAAACTTCCGAGCTCTTGTCGTCTAATTCTACTTGCTTGAAAAGACCTAACGATTTAGAAAATGCAAACACCCCCGCCGTCATTTGCAGCAAGATCAGGATCGGCACCAGCATCAGAATCAAATAGATAATCTTCTTCCCGATACCGGGTTTTTGGTAATCCACTTTTTCCGTCATAATTCCCTCCGATAATGTGAAATTTGTAGGTCGGGTTCTGAATGCTGCGTAGCGAAATGAAAAACCCGGCAAATGTTCTTTGGAGTGCGCAAGCTTGCTTGCACATGCGGCGGCAAGCCGCCGCACTCCACATCTCCCCCTTCTGTCATCCCGCACTTGATGCGGGATCCAGTGCTGTTAGTTGGATTTCCCCGAAATCCGATGATACCGCACATCCTCACCTGACAGTGATTCTTTGGATAGCTCTATTTACCGTTGAATTCTCCCCGTGGATTCAACCAATAACTTTTCAACTTCCTTCACTGTCACCAAATTGAAATCCCCGGGAATCGCGTGTTTCAGGCACGACGCAGCGGTAGCGAAATCCAATGACTCCTGATCCGATTTCCCCGACATCATTCCATAGATCAATCCCGCAGCAAATGCATCCCCCGCACCCACACGATCGATAACCTGTATCTTGTATTTCCGGCTGGTCAGGAAATCCTTCCCGTCATGTAAACATGCCGACCAGTTGTTCTCCGAGGCGTTAATACTCTCCCGCAATGTTATCGCCACTTTCTTAAACCCGAATTTTTTCACTAACTCCTCTGCTACCGGCTGATAGGCGTTAAGCTCTAATCTTCCTGGGTCAGTATTATTGGATTCCGCTTTGATTCCGAACATCCATTCCGCGTCTTCCTCGTTCCCGATACAAATATCAACGTACCGCATTAATTCGGTCATCACCGATTGGGCTTTGTCTTTCGACCATAGTTGACTACGGTAATTTAAATCAACACTAACGGTGATCCCGGATTTTTTAGCCGTTTGTAAAGCTTCACGAATGACCTGCGCAGTATTATCACTTAATGCCGGCGTGATCCCGGTCCAGTGAAACCAGCTTGCACCCTGGAAAATCCCCTCCCAATCGAACTGCTCTGGCTTGATTTGAGAAATCGCCGATCCGGCACGGTCGTAGATAACTTTCGACGGTCTTTGCGATGCGCCCTGCTCCAAGTAATACAGCCCGATTCGGCTGCCTTGTCGGATGATATGTTGAGTATTCACACCGTATGACCGCAATGAATTGACCGCTGCTTGTCCCACTTCGTGATCCGGAAGGGCAGTTACGAAATAAGAATCCACCCCAAAATTCGCTAACGACACTGCCACATTGGCTTCAGCACCCCCATAGTTAATATCGAAATTCCTTGCTTGCACCAACCGCTGATGATACGGTGGCGACAATCGCAACATGATTTCCCCAAAAGTGACCACCTTCCCCCCTGGGATCACCGCTTTGGATTTCCTCGGCGGTGGTATTTTCTGCATTGATTGTTGGATAATCTGGATCCATTGTTCTGTTTCTTGCCGCATTAAATCCGGATTATCCGCATGTTGTGTCAAAATCGAGCCGCAATAAATCCCATCAGGATCGCACCGGGATATTTCATAGAGGCTTCCCGATGTCAATCCGCCGCTGTAAAGAATTGTCAAATCCTTATAAGGACCTTTCCAGGCTGTAGCAAGTTTCAAATGAGCTTCAAGGTTTGCAGCCGTCGGGAACAACTTATATATCCACTGATAAGGGTGCTTTTCGCGCAACTGATCCAAGCTGCATCCGTACAATTCCGCTTTTTTCGCCAACTGCTTCCCGGCATCCGTCAATCCCCCAGGCACGCACATGACGTCATGTTTAACGCAGGTTTCCACCACCGCTGGGATATAATCTGCCGATACGATTCCTGCGACACCGGCGCTGATAGCAGCTTCCGCCTGTTGTGCTGTCATCACAGTTCCAGCCATCACCAATGCATCGGGATATTTCTCGATAACCGTGCGTAATCCGTCCAATGCGCAATCCGTACGCAGTGCAACCTCCAGGATCACATTAAGAGAATGAAACGTTTCGTAAGCGACCACACACTGCTCAACGTTTGCAGGGGTCAACAGCGCAATTAGCTGGTGTTTCTTAAGGTGGGAGTATAGTTGGTCTGATTTTTTCATCGAATTTCCTGATTTATCAACTGCCATTCTGAACGCAGAGAAGGATATTATAATGTTTAGAAATGTTAATGTTCGTTTACATCTTTCGGTTTTGGACTTGTCCGCCTTAGGCGGATTTCGAGATTAGGATTTCGTATTTTGTCCTTCTGTCATCTTGAACAAAGTGCTGAAAGTCCGCCAACCGGCGGAAAGAATCTCTCCTACAACCGTTGTATATCCATCCCCCCGCTGATATCAAACGTCATACCGGTTGAGTAATCGAAATACCCCTGAGCGATGGCGGTTACCGCTTTTGCCACGTCTTTCGGCTGCCCCCAGCGATTCTGAGGGATTAACCCATCGGCAATCAATTCATCGTATTTATCCTTTGCCGGTGCAGTCATATCGGTTTCGATTATGCCGGGACGGATGTCGAATACTAAAATACTGAATTCCGCTAACCGGTGAGCAAAAATCTTGGATGCCATGCTGACGCCGGCTTTGGAAATGCAATATTCCGCACGGCTGGGCGACGAAATTTCCGCGGATATTGAGGAGATAAAAACGATCTTCGGATGATAATCGTTGATGGATCCTTGAAGTTTGATCATCGTGTTGGCTACCGTTTGAGCCAGAAAGAATGTCCCCCGCAGGTTAGTCGCCAGCACATGATCGAAGCTTTCCGGGGTGGTTTCCAGGATGTCCAACCGCACTTTCGGCGCCACTCCGGCATTGTTGACCAACAGATCGATTCTGCCGTATTTATCCATGACCCGACCAACCAATCCCTGATGGCTGTCTAAGTCGCTGATATCGCCTTGCAGTTGCCAAAAATTATCATCGGCTGTGTCGAAAGTCAGGTCGATTGCTGCAATATCATATCCAATTTTCGCCAAATCCACCGCAATCGCACGACCAATTCCCCGGGCTGCGCCGGTGACGATTGCCGTTTGTTTCTCAGGCATGAGCTGTCCTTTATCTAATGATTTTGTCTTCGCGAAATTCCTGCCACACGGTTTCGAACCAACCGTCCTCCTTGGGAATAGGGTGGATGTCCACCCATTGTTTTCGAACTTCGGATTGTTCATCCAACCAAATTTCCAGGATTTTTTGGTTCACGAAATCCCCGTCCTCAGTCAATTTATAACGCCATTCATCACCCAAAATCTCGCATGGTTTTTCCCCTGATGGATCAAGAACCAAATAAGATCCCCGGCTTTTCCCGCCCTTTTCAATGTATTCATTAATAGCTTCTAAATAAATCGCATGCGTTAAGCACAAGTCCAACGACTTAAGAGCTTCCGGCAGTTCATTTGGCGAAGATGTCGCGATATTGTCCTTCAGTTCCGTGTATTGTTTCCAAGCATCCGCAACTGCTTTTCCAATTAATTCCGGATTTCTAATATGAGCACCGTATTTAGACATCCGCTCTTGAATTTGCATACCTGCCGTTGACTGGTGTATTCCATTATCACCTCTATAGCTGATTATGTCATTCGCAGTGTTCAATATTGTAGTTATTTGCGATTCGGACGAATCCAAGAAGTCGGATGTTGATAACGGCTCTGCGATATAACGTTTGGCAATATACATCGCAGCACGCAAACTACCCACCTGCCCGGCATTCAACGCCGACCCTCCAGGACGGTACACCCCATGAGTTCCGTTCACTTCTCCCACCGGAAACAGGTGTTTGATGTTGGATTCCCACCAGATGTTACCCTTCAACCCCCCATTGTTATGCTGAGCGCACACCGCAATTTCCAGGTATCCCTGGGTCAGATCGACGCCATTATCCATGTAAAGATCTATAGCGGGCTGGTTCATCTTTGCCAACCGCTGGATCGGGGTATCCAGCAACGCATCCGACTTTTTTAGGTATTCGTTTGCTTCTGGATGCAAGTGTTCCAGTGCGAAATCCTGCATTTCCCTCCCACCACTCGGATTGCGCGTATAATCCAGGAACACCCGACGCCCTTTCTTCACCATCTCTTGATACACTAAGATATCGATCAAGGATGACCCATAATCCGCCACTTTCCGCGGATCGAACGGCCACTGATACCCTTTCAGGAAAATCGCAGTTGCTAGTTTGCCCATATCCGGAAAGTAATCATTCAAAAATTCCCGCTCATTGTTCCCATCCTGGTCAGTCGATACGTATCGTGGAATCACCTGCTGGTAGGTACCGGACAAATTCCAACGGAACTTGATGGATGCGATACCAAATTGCGATTCGGTCAGGTTGTGCCCAATTGCGCCAACACGAAATGCCAGTCCATGCGAACCGGTTTGACTTTCCGGATACACGGACGTCTTGTAAATCCCCGCCGGTCCACCGGTACCCAAAATTACGTTTGTCGCATTGAATACCACCATCCCCAGCGTATTGGAATCGAAGTTATTCTTATCGAGGGCAATGGCGCCGATTACATCCCTTTCGTTGTCTTGGGATTTTGTCAATAAAGCAATCACTTCGTGTTTGTCAAATACCGTAATATCTTTTTTCTTGACTTCCCTCGCTAATGCTTGGAACATCGAATGCGATGTCAACGGTCCTGCGGAAGTACCCCGACCACGTGGATCATGATCTGTTTTATATCCCACATATCCACCGTATGCATCATGTGGAAAAGGAACCCCAAGTTTTACTAAATGGTAGAAAACTTGCGCCGAATGCTGCGCTTCACACAATGCGATATCCCCATGCATGCCCCCACCGTTGAACAAATCCTCCGCCATCTGAAAGGGGGAATCGGGATTATCTCCCGACAGGGACAACTTGTAATACGTCTGCTTGTCCGACCCGGCATTATTGGAGGTCCCGCCACCCCAATTGTCTGTAACTATCGCGATATTTTCCTGCCCGAAATCCACCAAGTTAACAGCGGCATTCAAACTTGCAGCACCACTTCCAATTATCAGCGTATTTACCGAATACAACGGGAATTCAATTCCACCGATAGTGATGGTTTCGTTGCGAATGTGGCTATGTGAGTCCAAGTTTTTTGTATTCCTTTCCGTAGATTTCTCTGTCACGAATTACACATCCGGTGATATGGTCATTTCGCATTAATTCAGTACACCGGGAGCAGGTAATGCAGGTTTTTTTCGGATTCACTTTCCCGGTATCCATTAGGTCTTTCGGTGCGTCGGGATAGGCAAACGAACTGCGTCCCAAACCCACTAATGATGTTAATTTCTGTTGGATCATTGCAGCCCCCACATTCGGAAAAAGATGCCTTAACCAGGAATACCCGGAACTGACTATGGGAGTGGATGGGAATGTTTGCTGTAATTCACCGGCAATATGGAGCATCCGGCTGACTCCGACCAAAGGGTGTTCATCGGGAGTGTTGGCACCGGTTACCGTGCGATCGAACGGTCGGACATAGTGGGGTGTGTAAGCTGGCACTCCGGTTGTGATGTTCAACAGCACGCATCCACTTTCCACTAATTGGCGGATGATAGCCTTCGGTTCGGCTAGGTCAATATCAGCCGTCGCGTCCTCAGCCATCCCGAACCCATAAGGATATGGAATTCCATCGGTAGCATTCAATCTTACTGCCACATCGATTCCAGGGTTTTCATCTTGAACCCTCTTCACAACTTCCATCAACAACCGTGATCGGTTTTCCAACGATCCGCCGTAACGGCTGTCGCTGCGCGTGTGCGCCCCCAATAATTCATGGATCAAATACCCATGACAGGCTTTGATATCCACCGCATCGAATCCTGCTTTCAATGCTAACCCAGACCCTTCCACAAAGACATCGATCAACCGGTCCAATTCATCATCACCGAACAGCGAATAGCCCGCCCCCGCCTTACCCAAATAGGGATTATAACATCCCACTTTGTTCAATGCTTCCCCATCCGGTCGGCTGTAACGTCCTGAATGTGTGATCTGTAGTACCAAATAGGGATCATGTGAGTTTCCGAATACACTGTGTGCTGATTTTCGAGTATGATCCACCAACCGCTTGAAATCATCAACCGTTCGCCGGTTAAACATTAGTTGACGGGGATTGGATCGTCCTTCTTGTACTACGCTGGTGGCTTCGAACCAGATCGATCCGCTGCCGCCTTCCGCATATCGTTGGTACCGTCGAAACGTATACTCACTGGGAGAACCGTCCGGATTGGCATCGAATCCCTCCATCGGCTGCACTGCAAAACGATTTGGAACCATTTTGGAACCAATTGCTATTGGAAGAAAAAGTGGCTCGATTGATTCCTGGAACGGAAGATCGACACACAATTCCTGCGCTTTTGACAGAAGATCGTCACTATTTTTGAAATTGAATTTTTCGTGCTGGGACATTACAAGCTATAATTTCAAAATCTCTTTCAATGTTAAAATATCACGATGCAGCTGCTGCTCACAAACTTCGGACCATTCTTCGCGAGTTGTAATTTTGCATTCACCCTGCTCTGTTTTCCTTTTGGATATCTCAGCTAAAATCATCAACTGGTCGAATTCTTCCCGAGTCAAATCAGGGAATTCCGATATAAATTCCGGATCGAAAATGGGCAGAAAAAATTCCCCACCGTGATCCTCAATCGATAGGTTAACCTCCCACGGCAACGCCTTTAAAATATCTATTATTTCCTTCAGGCTGACAATCCCGGTGCCGATTTCAGCAGGATATGTACTTAATTTTTCAGTATCTACAAGTATAATCCCATCCTTAATATGAGTACACACTACCCATGGAAGTATCCGTTTAGTACCCGCCACTGGATCCTCCAGCATCGTCAACAGATTCATTGTATCCAAGCAAATTCCCAAATAATCACCCGGTTCCGCTTCACACATGTCGAACAGTCTCAACAATTCGTGGGTGGTGAATTCGAAATGAGTTTCTATCGCTAAGATCACATTATGGTCACGCAACATCTGGCGCTGTACTTTGAGCGCTTCCGCCGTATCCAGCAGCAATTTCTCTGTAGTTGGATTGTCCCGATTCCATCGCATCGATCCCCCCGAACACGACCGCACGATCTGGGTACCCAAGATTTCCGCTTCCTTTGCCGCTGTTTCATTATGAGCGAACAAATCCTTCTTCACCCACGAATTCATATCCCGCGGAATATGCTGCCCGCCGCCCCATTCGATATAAATATCATTGGATGCAGAATATTGATCAAGATCAGTCAAGTACGCTGTATCGATCATCTTTCGATATTCAGAATCGATTC
>CBDVBD010000110.1:0-11325 GCA_965372135.1 uncultured bacterium
CTACCAGCCCTCACACCAGTAAAAACACCGAAATCATTGATAATCTGGAAACCATCAACGATGGATTGATCACCGCCCATCGCGGTATTCTGAAAGTCACCGAACAGGTTATCGGCTTCGAAAAACGCAAAATCTTCAGCCAGGAACGTATATCGGTACATCCCTTGGACCTACCGCCCATGACTTTCCAGGGTCAGGGAATCTGGATGGAAATCCCCACTACTATGGTCCAGGAACTCCTGATCCGCGACCTGCATCCCATGGGATCCATCCACGCCATCGAACATGCAACGCTGTCGTTATTCCCCTTATTTGCCCTGTGCGATCGTAATGACGTCGGCGGGATCTCCTTCGAAATAAATCCGCAAATCCAATCCGGCGCTATATTTCTGTATGACGGCTACCCAGGCGGCGCTGGATTGTCCTGGCGAGCCTTCGAAGTCTTCCGACTCCTTTTGGAAAAAACCCTGTCGTTGATCCGCGACTGCCCCTGCGAACAGGGCTGCCCTTCCTGCATCCATTCCCCAAAATGCGGTGCTGGAAACCACCCGTTGGACAAACAGGGCGCTGTGGTACTTTTGGAATGGTTGTTGGACAAATCCTTCCAACCCACAATCGAGGAACCTACCATACCGGATAGAATACCAACTATCACCGCACCGCCCCAATCACCGGAAACCGAAGCCGCCGTCGTACTCGATTCCCCTTTTCCCGATGACTTCCGAATCCTGACCTTCGACCTGGAAACCCAGCTATCCGCCGAACAGGTCGGTGGTTGGCAGATGGCGCGGCTCATGCGCCTGGCGGTGGGCGTCATCCACGACTCCTGGGACAACCAGTACCACAGTTACGGTGAAGAAAAAGTCGAAAAACTACTTGACCACATGCATCAAGCCGACTTGATCGTAGGCTTCAACCTATTCCGGTTCGATTACCACGTACTCCGCGGTTACACCATGGACAACCTCCAAGCACTACCAACACTGGACATCTTCAAGGAGGTCACCGACACCCTGGGTCACCGCTTATCCCTCGATGCCTTAGCTACCGCCACCCTTGGAGCCCAAAAAACCGCCGACGGACTACAATCCCTGGAATGGTTCCGTCAGGGCAAACTTGACCTCGTCACCGAATATTGCACAAAAGACGTCGAAATCACCCGGAACCTGTTTCTGTATGGCGCGAAGCACGGATACCTGCTGTTCAACCGAAAGGGAATCGGCGACGTCCGAGTCCCGGTAAATTGGAGTTTGAAGCGTATAAAAACCTTAGCACAATCCCCATGATTTTCCATTGATTTTTCCCATAGATATCATTATATTCTAAGATACAGAAATTGTGAACATGAAATCCGCATGATGGAAAAACAAATCCGCAAGATATTGATAGCCAACCGGAGCGAAATCGCCGTCCGGGTAATCCGTGCCTGCCGCGAACTGAATATACCGAGTGTGGCAGTATATTCGGACGTGGACCGTCTGGCATTACATACCCGGCTGGCTGATGAAGCTTACCATATCGGTCCCCCGCCAGCCACCGAAAGCTACCTGCGAATCGATAAAATCCTTGATGTTGCCCATAAAGCCAAAGTGGATGCCATCCATCCCGGTTACGGTTTCTTGGCGGAAAATCCCGATTTTGCCAGTCAAGTAGAGGATGCCGGATTCATTTTCATCGGACCCCCTGCCGAAGCCATCCGATCCATGGGATCAAAAACCCAAGCCCGTCAAATGATGCAGAAAGCCGGTGTGCCGGTTATACCCGGTGCTATGGAAGGCGTGGATGACGATGATACTGCCCTGAAACTCGCCGATGATATCGGATATCCGGTATTGATAAAAGCCGCTATGGGCGGTGGTGGAAAAGGCATGCGTGTCGTGCAATTATCAAGCGAGTTGCTCGATGCCATGCAAGCCGCTCGCAGGGAATCCCAGTCCGCATTCGGCGATGCCACCGTGTACCTGGAAAAATACCTGGAAAACCCTCGACATATCGAATTCCAAATCCTCGCCGATCATCATGGCAACGTCGTACACCTAAACGAGCGGGAGTGCTCTATTCAACGACGTCATCAAAAAGTCGTCGAGGAAGCTCCGGCGGTCATCGTCACCGATGAAATCCGTCATGAGATGGGCGAAGCAGCCAAAGCCGCAGCCCTGACCTGCGGTTACCGCAATGCCGGCACTGTGGAATTCCTGATGGATAAACACCGCAACTACTATTTCCTGGAAATGAATACCCGGCTTCAAGTGGAACATCCTGTCACCGAAATGACCACCGGCATCGACCTGGTCAAAGAACAAATCTCTATTGCCGAACGTCGTCCCCTGCGCTTCAACCAGGAAGATATCCCGTTGCGAGGGCATGCCATCGAATGCCGTATCTATGCTGAAGATTGCCTGGGCGGGTTCCTGCCATCCACTGGGCGAATCAAGTACTTGAATCCCCCCGATGGTCCCGGTATCCGTGAAGACACCGGTGTCAATGAAGGCGGCGACATCACCATACATTACGATCCCATGATCTCGAAACTGATCGTCTGGGGTGCCGACCGCACCGAAGCCATCGACCGCATGATTCGTGCCTTGATGGAGTACCATATCAACGGCGTGAAGACTACCATTCCGTTCTGCTTGGCGGTCATGGAAAACGAAAAATTCCGTAGCGGCGATTTCGACACCCATTTCGTGGAGCAGGAATTCAGTGGCGACTACCTGGAAGAAACCGGAAAACCCTTGGAATCCATCATCGCAGCCGGTGCATTACTATATCACTTGAGAATATCCCAGCAAGGTAAAATCGCCGAATCCCTGACAAGCACTGCGAAAACAAACCCCTGGAAAGTGCGTGGACGCCTCGAAAACCAGGAACGCTTGTCAACGTAATTGTAGGTCGGGTTCCAAGCGTAGCGCGAAACCCGACAATGTCATTATTGAAAACCATGAAATACATCATTACAGTCAACAGCCGCGATTACGAAATCGAATACGATGAATCCAACCCAGCGGAAATCCAGGTAAACGGAAGAGTTGTCCCCTTCGATTTCGGCACCGGCTCCCACAGGGGAAACGTATCCCTTATCCTCGACCATGAATCCTTGATGTTCTGGATTGAACGCGAGCATGAAGGATACCATGCACACTGTCTGGGTCGTGACTTTAATATCATGGTGGAAGATGAAAAATCCCGGAGACTGAAAAAAATCCTTAAAGCTGGCGGTGGTAAAAGTATCACCGGTACCGTGAATGCGTCCATGCCGGGCATGATAGTCAAAATCATCGTCGAACCGGAACAGAAGGTTAAAAAAGGTGAAGGATTAGTGATTGTGGAAGCCATGAAGATGGAAAACGAGATTACCTCGCCCTTGGATGGAAGGGTAAAGGAGATTAAAGTAGCACCTCAGCAAGCCGTGGAAAAGGGAGAAACCTTACTCACCATTGAGCCAATTTTGTAACTGAGAATCCCATGTTGGAGCAGGAAAAGAAAAACTGGCAAGAGAATAAACTACAACCTCTTGAAGCCAAACACCCCCCCAGAAAGGACACCTTCAAAACCGTATCTGGACTGGAAGTCGATGGTCTCTACCTGCCGGAGCCATCATTCGACTACCTGGAAAAATTGGGATTTCCGGGACAATATCCTTATACCCGAGGCGTCCAACCGAACACCTACCGCGGCAGGTTGTGGACCATGCGCCAATACAGTGGTTTCGGTACCGCCAGCGAAACCAACCGACGGTTCCGATACCTGCTGGATCAAGGTACTACCGGCTTATCCGTCGCCTTCGACCTGCCCACCCAAATCGGCTATGACAGCGACCATCCCTTAGCCCAAGGCGAGGTTGGAAAAGTAGGCGTCGCCATCGATTCCTTAGCGGACCTGGAAACCTTGTTCCAGGACATCCTACTTGACAAAGTATCAACCTCCATGACTATTAACGCCACCGCAGCCATCCTGCTTAGTCTATATATCGCAGTCGCTAAAAAACAGGGCATCCCAGCCGCTAAACTGAACGGCACTATCCAAAACGACATCCTGAAAGAGTACATTGCCCGGGGAACCTACATCTTCCCACCCCGGGAATCCATGCGCCTAATCACCGATATCTTCAAGTACTGCCGTCGCGAAATGCCCCAATGGAACACCATATCCATATCGGGTTACCACATCCGGGAAGCCGGCGCCACCGCGGTCCAGGAAGTCGCATTCACCCTTGCCGACGCCGTCGAATACGTCCATGCAGCCCTAAACGCTGGGTTGGAAATCGATGAATTCGCACCCAGGTTGACCTTCTTCTTCTGCTGTCACAATTCCTTCTTCGAGGAAATCGCTAAATTCCGTGCTGCCCGCCGCTTATGGGCACGCATCATGAAAAACCAATTCGGTGCTAAAAATCCTAAGTCGATGATGCTCCGTTTCCATACCCAAACCGCTGGTTGTGCTTTAACTGCCCAGCAGCCCGAAAATAACACTGTCCGAGTGACACTGCAAGCACTGGCTGCCGTACTGGGCGGTACCCAATCCCTGCACACCAACTCTCGCGATGAAGCCCTGGCGCTGCCCACCAAGGAATCCGTCACCCTGGCACTGCGTACCCAGCAAATCATCGCACAAGAATCCGGTGTTGCCGATACTGTCGATCCCATTGCCGGATCTTACTTCGTCGAATCCTTGACTGACCGCATCGAAGAGGAAGTGTGGGAATCCCTGAAAAAAATCGATGCTCTGGGTGGTGCGGTTGCCGCTATCGAACAAAAAATATTCCAAACCGAAATCGCCAATAGCTCCTACGCCTATCAAAAGGAAGTCGAAGCCGAACGCGAAAAAATCGTCGGCGTTAACTGCTATAAAGATGAGGACGACGACGCTTCGCAGCTCGAAATCCTAAAAGTCGACCCTCAGGACGAGATAACACAAATCGAAGCAGTGAAATCCTTCCGCACTAATCGCGATAACGATGTCGTCAAACGCAACCTGGACATTATCCGAGAAACCGCACGGGGCACAGGAGAATTAATGCCACCAATCCTGGAAGCTGTGGAATCCCACGCCACCCTGGGCGAAATATCTAATGCACTACGAGATGTATTCGGTGAATACTC
Source organism: uncultured bacterium (assembly GCA_965372135.1). Classification (GTDB taxonomy): domain Bacteria; phylum Electryoneota; class RPQS01; order CBDVBD01; family CBDVBD01; genus CBDVBD01. The sequence continues at coordinate 5,103 of CBDVBD010000110.1, forward strand.
CAACCGTTGACATAGAAGAAAACATCCTGCGGCGTCGCCTGAAAGGACACTTGATCGGCGATCCAATCTGGCTGCTCCCGGAAGTCGCATCAACCAATCACTGGCTGAAAGAAACCGTAAGCGGCCAGGATACTCCGCGGGGAGCTGTGGTCGTCACCGACTACCAAACCCATGGACGTGGAAGAATAGACCGTGAGTGGCACTGCCCGCCGGGAATGGGCTTACTGCTGTCGTTGTACTGGACATCGCATCTGCCAATGTCCCAAATGCCCCTGTATTCCCTGGCTTCAGCCTTAGCCGTTTTTGACCTATTAACCACCGACATACCCGGTCACGAAAAGTCCGACCGTGTGCGCTTCAAATGGCCCAATGATATCTTAATAGGCGGCAAGAAAGTCTGCGGTATCCTATCCGAAACCGTTTCCGACACCGGACTAATAATCGGAATCGGTCTGAATGTACACCACCAGCCGGAAAACTTGCCTGTACCTAATGCTACATCCATCGCCATCTGGACCGGGCAGGAAATCAACCGGACTGATTTACTCATAGTATTGATTAACCATCTTGAAACCCGCCTCACACAGGTTGACAATAGTGGCAGCACATCAATAATTGGCGAATTAACCCAAATCGGACCTAAAATTGGCTGCAACATTACTGCTGTCATCAACGGTCAAATACTTAGAGGAACATATCAAGGATTATCCGCCAACGGAGCACTTAGATTACAAAACCGCGAAGGTGTCGTCCACAATCTGACTACCGTGGACAAGCTAACAATCGGATCATAGCGAGGAAACATGTCCCAAAAGACCGTCAACCGGCTGATGGCTTTCGATATCGGCAACACCCACACCGTCATTGGAATATTCGAGGGCGACCAGTTGAAAGGACAATGGCGGGTATCCAGCAATGTCCCCAGGACCGAAGACGAATTCTGGCTCATGGTTCAGGGGTTCCAAACCTCCGCAGGATTGACTGAAGTTCCCATCACGGGTGCTGCTTTAGCATCAGTAGTACCCCATCTGACCGATATCGTAATATCCATGGTCCGCCGATTCCTTGGCTTCGAACCCTTGATTGTCACCGCTGAAACCTGCAGCTTCCTGGATATCCAATACGCCACTCCTGAAACCGTCGGAGCCGACCGCCTGTGTGTCGCAGTCGCCGGATTCGAGAAATACGGTGGACCGTTGATCATTGTGGACTTCGGTACCGCAACCACCTTTGATGTCGTTGGTGCAAACGGTGAATATATTGGCGGTGCCATTGCCCTCGGTGTGGAAAAAGCCGCCTCTATCCTGCACCATGCCGCTGCTAAGCTGACCAAAGTATCCCTGGAATTCCCGGAAGCAGCCATCGGCACTACTACCGACCACAGCATCCAATCCGGCATCATGTACGGTGCTGTGGAAATGGTGGACGGCATGATCCGCCGAATCTGGAAGGAACTGGGAACTGAAACCCAAGTCGTCGCCACCGGCGGCTTAGCGCCTATAATACAGCCCCAAACGGAATTGATAAATCACGTGGAACCATACTTAGTGCTTGATGGTATTCGATTAATATTCCAGAGAATCCAATCAACATGATCCCAATCACCGAACATAAATATTGGGTTATCGCCTGCATCGCTGCCCTAACTATTGCCCCTTTGTTGGCAGAATCTCCTATAATCGACGTGGTATATCCCCGTGAACGTGAGTCCGATGGATTGATGGTGATTAACCGTGTTGACTCTAACTTTATATTTGGGTCAGTATCCTCGCCCAATGCACGGCTAACCATCAATAACACCCCGGTGCCCCTGTACCTGAACGGTGCATTCTTGGTATTCCTGCCGGTACCGGCAAAGGATCAAACCTATCACCTCCATGCCGAAACCGATGAGGGCAGAGCCGACACTACCGTGACCTTCCTATTCCCCGACCAAATTCCCACTGTCGAACCGACAATTCCCAGTTATGAATTCCCCACGCCGATCCAATTCCTGACCGGCAACAACACTACCAGGACCGATCCCAATGGTGCCTATGACTTGTTTCCACTGGAAGGAACCACCTGCTTAGCGTTAGCCTTAAAGGACAATTTCCTAAAAATACAGTTAACCCCATCACGGCATACTTGGGTGGAACCCCGCTTCGTGGAACAGTTATCTCCAGTAAATTATACCTTCGATAAGTCGATATATAAAATCACTTGCCAACTTGATAGCAATCACACAAAAATTGTCATACCTGATGTCGGTCGCCCGTTATTCAGACTTGAAGACTATATTGATCCCCACCAAATCAGACTGACCCTATACGGCGTAATTTCCCACATCGATCTGATCCAACTAAATAGCGATGATCCCGTATTGGACAGGATAGAATGGCGCCAACCTGAAGATGAAGTACTACTTATCAACTTGTTCCTGAAGCGACCATCCTGGGGCTATTTCGCTCAATGGAACGGGAATAACTTGGAAATCACTCTGAACCATCCGCCGGTCATCGAAGAAGGACTCCGGGGCTTGACTGTCGCCATTGACCCCGGTCACGGTGGTGATTTCTATGGCGCCATTGGACCCACCCGATTATCCGAAAAAGAACTGAATCTAACTATCGCACAAAGACTACAAGAACGCCTGATAGCCGACGGTGCCAATGCTGTATTAGTCCGTGACAGCGATGAAACCGTGGGATTATACCAACGCATCGACCGAGCCAAAGAAGCCGGCGCTGACCTGCTGATCAGCATCCATCATAATGCCCTGTCCGACGGCATTGACCCATTCTCAAAATCCTACGGAACCGGAACCTATTATTACCGCCCTCAAAGCATCGACTTCGCTCGTCACGTACACCATAACATACTAAAGGGCACTGGCTTGCCCGACGATGGAATATACTACGACAACTTGGCGTTGGTTCGCCCCACCGATTTCCCCACTGTATTAGTAGAAATCGGTTACATCATGATGCCCGATCAGGAAGAAAGACTACGCAACAAATCGTACCAGAAACGGTGCACTAAAATGCTCCATCGTGGAATCAAATCATTCGTGACTGCCCGACGAAAAGGAAAGTAATGAAACCGATATATCTAACAAAGGAAGGCGCTCAAAAACTGGAACTGGATTTAAAGCATATTAAGGAAGTAAAACGTCCGGATATTATCGTTAAAATCTCCCATGCTCGCAGCCTGGGTGACTTGTCGGAAAACGCGGAATATCATGCTGCCAAGGATGAACTAATCCGCCTGGAACGCCAAATCTACAAATTGGAATCGACCTTATCGCGGGTGCAAATCATCGATAAAAATGACATCAATACCGACCGGGTACGCATCTTGACCCGGGTGGTGGTTTTCAACCAGACCCGTAATACCGAGATAGAATATACCATGGTGTCGCCCGAGGAAGCCGATCCCATCCAACGCAAAATATCGATAGAATCCCCGGTGGGTAAAGGATTGATGGGTAAACAAGTGGGCGACAGGGTGGAGGTGAAAGCTCCATCCGGCGTCATGACCTTTGAAATCAAAGCCATCCACCCCCCGGAATAAAACCCGTCATTGCGAATCCCGACTGGTCGGGATGTGGCAATCTCATATTGTTCCCGCCAGGTTTCAAGCGAAGAGTAACCTGGCGGGCGCCAACTTGCCAACTTATAAACGGGGAGCAACCCCAATGAAACATCTAATATCGGTGTCATTCTTAATCTTATTGGCCTGCTCCGTCGCATCAGCACCAATCAATCTGAAAGTCATCCCCCCAATCGATTTCCCATCCAACCACCTCTGGGTTGAAGTGCCCGCAGGCGCCACCGATCAACAACTCAAGCAGTTGATCCGGACCGAGGTCATCCGCCTAATTGATCAAAATAAGCAGCCCATCTCCTATGAAAAAGCCATCGCGATCTTCCAGGATTGGATGGAGGAGAAACAGGAACTCAACGACCTGTGGAAAAGGCGGATGTTGGAATTGGGAACTCAGCTCCGCGATCGAATCACCCAAGTCAGCAAACTACGCGAACAGAGCATCTCCCAGAAAAATCAGATCGATGTCCAAGACACCCAGTTAGAAGCCATCCAGCAAACCCTGCGAAATGATTCCCTCGCCATGGAGAGATATCACAATGAAAAGGAATTTCTGAAAAAGAACCTGGAATCCCAGTTGGAAGACATTTCCTACATGGTGGTGGTGCTTGGGAAACGGGAGCTTGGGGTAATCGAAAACCTGTCAGATGTGCGGGAAATTATCGGCAGCCAGATGATGGTGGAAGCCATTCGCGAAATTAACGGAACCCGCATTATGGCGGAAACCACCGTTAAGAATTATCAACTGGTTCGGGACTACGTAAAAGCGGTGGAGTCCGGTCACGCCCAGGTGTTGGATTCCTACACCAATGATTTCGCTAAATTATCCAGAGGTGTCGATGTTCGTTATCTGGTGCAAGCCATTGAAGTCAGCCCTTTTCGATCCAGAGAAACGGAAACAAAATCACAGAGACCGGTAAGCGCCGAACCCACCGTGAATATCATCACTCGGCAGAATATAAACCAGATCTGGCGGGACAACAACCTAACGGACGACCCAACCAAAACCCCTATCAAAGATTTTATCCTTCAGCTACTAAGTCAAGTCGACCGTCAAAACCGGGGCATCAATGCCAAAATAAGGAAATTTCACACCACCTATCAAGAGCGGTTGACCGGAGTAAATAGTAAAATTACTGCCGTGGAAAACGATCTCCTCGTACATGGCAACCAATTGATGCAAATACAACTCGACTACACAACCCTGAAACAGAACTACGACAGTTACGACCAATTAACCCTGAAACCTGCTGTGGAAAATCTTAAAGACATCGATCAAACCTATCACAATCATTACAACCTCCGGGTGTTCTTGGCGGACAAATCCGAGGAAGGGTTCCTGCAGAAAAGCCAGAAAGATGAATACTGCAGCATCGCATCCTCTACCGTGGACAAAATGAAAGAGTATAAGGAGAGTGAATATACCAACACCGTAGTAGCGGTTAACTTCCAATTGGACAGCTATTCTGAAAGCCTGGTGACCTATTCCCCCAATGTCCGAGCCTTCACTATTCTCTATCTCACCCGAAAAGAACTATCCACCGACGTCAGCTACGTCGCCTGCGTCGGTTACCAAATGGAATGGAAACCAAAGAGTACTCCAACTACCCCTCTAACAACGGGTGGAAAACTTGGAAAAATCCAGGGACCTTTGCCAGATATGGAGTTTGTCCTTATCCCCGGCGGTTCCTTCATGATGGGATCCCCATTGAATGAATCGGGCAGGGGTTCCGATGAAGGACCTCAACATAATGTCACTACTCAGCCTATCTATATGATGACCACCGAAGTAACCCAGGCGCAGTGGAAGGTTGTGATGGGGAATAATCCTTCTCGTTTTAAAGGGGATAACCGTCCAGTGGAAAATGTATCCTGGAACGATTGTCAGCAGTTTATCGCGAAATTGAACCAAACGGACCCAGGGAAAGGGTATCGTCTGCCCACCGAGGCGGAATGGGAGTATGCCTGCCGTGCTGGTACTACCACCCGATTCCACAGTGGATACAGCGAAATGGATCTAGCAAAAGCGGGTTGGTATGGTGAGAATTCAAGAAACACGACTCATCCGGTGGGAACCAAAACTCCCAATTCCTGGGGGTTGTATGACATGCATGGGAATGTTTGGGAATGGTGCGAGGACTGGTATCACAGAAGATATTACCGTGCGCCCAGTAACGGCACCGCCTGGATTTCGGGTGGCGGTACATACCGCGTGTTGCGGGGCGGTTCGTGGGACTTCTACGAACAGAGCTGCCGGTCAGCCAATCGCGACGGGAACGATCTAGATATCCGTCGCTACATATACGGGTTTCGATGTGTACGAAATCCTTGATCCTTGTTTCCTTGGTCTTTGGCACTTGGTTGAACTGTCATTCCGTCTGCCTACCGACGGAAGATGGGGTTCCATGAACCTCCCCCCGGTTCCCGGGGGGGAACAAAAGGGGGGGAGGTCGGGTTCCAAAGACACCCGACAATCATTCTAAACACGGGCTGGAAACCCGTGCTACGTACTTTGGAGTGCGGCAGCCCCAAAGACCATTAAGTGGCTTGCTGCCGCAGGCGAAAGCTTGCTTTCGCATCCACATAAAACTTTCAATCTTACATAGGAGAAAAATCCAGTGAGCACTCCTGTGAAACG
>CBDVBD010000111.1:0-11195 GCA_965372135.1 uncultured bacterium
ATTAGCACGACCTGGGGTATCATAATACCCCACTTCTACTGGATTGGCAGGAATAGACACGTTCACTACACGAAGACCCGCTTTATAGTCAGCCACATAAGCGTAGCTGCCGGAACAACTACATCATTAGCACGACCTGGGGTATCATAATACCCCACTTCTACTGGATTGGCAGGAATACTGATATCCAACACACGAAGACCAGACCTACAATCTGCCACATAAGCGTAGCTGCCTGATACTTCCACACCAATAGTCTGGTCCCAATAGTTATAAAGACTTCCCACTTTGGTGACATTCAAGCTGTCTTGAGCGATAGTTGGAACCATGCCGGACAGCGTCAACAGAACCACCACCACGATTAACACTGCTCCACACCGTTTCATGGTTGTACCCTCCTTTTGTATGAGCAAGCTTGAAAGCCGGCATTTACTTCAAAATCACTAATTTCTGAGTCTGCTGGAAATTCCCTGCTTCCCCCTCGGGGGTCCTTACGGACATTCGACAGAAATAGACTCCTGATGCCAAATCCTGGGCATCCCATGTCGTAGAATAGGTCCCCGGCGCAATCGTGTGATCGACCAACGTGCCAACCTGCCGCCCCAGGAGGTCGTAGATCACCAGTTGTACCCGTCCACCTGCCGCCACCTGATATGAAATAGTGGTAGCAGCATTGAAAGGATTGGGATAGGCAGGCAGCAAAGAATAGCTCAAAGGAACCTTTGCGAGCCCAGCATTTGGCACCGGCACCGCTTGGGAACAGTCGAAAATCTCGAAATGATAGTAGTCCGCAACATAGGCGTAGCTGCCTGATACCGCAACATCAAATACATTTCCGGGTGTGTCATAGAAACCGACTTCAAAAGGCAAACTAGGATTTGACACATTTATGACTCGAAGTCCCGCCTCCACGTCCGCTACATAGGCATAATTGCCTGACACTGCAAGGTCATAGGCATACCCTGGTGTCTCGTAATAGCCAACTTCGGCAGGTGAGGCAGGATTTGACACATTCACTACCCGAATTCCTTCATATCCATCCGCCACATATACATAGTCGCCCGAAACGGCAACACCCCAAGCATACCCCGGTGTGTAGTAGAAGCCAACTTCGATAGGTGAGGCAGGATTTGATACATTAATCACCCGAAGACCTTCGGACCAATTCGCCACATAGGCATAATTGCCCGACACGGCAACATCCAAAGCAGCCTCCGGTGTCCCGCAGAAACCAACTTCGGTTGGTGAGACAGGATTTGACACATCCACCACCCGAAGTCCCGCGCCCCCTGCCGCTACATAGGCATAATTCCCTAACACTGCAACGTCAATGGCACCGTCCGGTGTTAGGCAGAAGCCGACTTCAACAGGTGAGGCAGGATTTGACACATCCACCACCCGAAGTCCCTCATACTCATCCGCAATATAAGCATAGTTGCCTAATATAGAAACACCATAGGCATGTCCCGGCGTGTCAAAAAAGCCAACTTCGGTGAGCGTGGTGGGATTTGCGACATCCACCACTCGCAGACCCAATTCCCCATCCGCCACATAGGCAAAATTATTGGACAGGGCGACGCCATTGGCATATCCCCGAGCATTGTAGAAGCTAATCTCGGTGGGTATGGTGGGATTTGCTACATTCACAATCCGAAGACCAGCATCATAATCCGCCACATAGGCACAGTTTCCAGACACGGCAACGATTATGGCTAACCCCGGTGTGTCGTAGAAGCCAACTTCGTTAGGAGATAGCGGATTTGCCACATTCACAACCCGAAGACCGGCTTCTCGATCTGCGACGTAAGCGTAGTTACCAGATAGGACAACGTCATAAGCCCTTCCTGGTGTGACACAGAAACTGACTTCGGTGGGGGAAGCAGGGTTTTGCACATCCACCACTCTAAGACCTGAATCAAAATCCGCTATGTAGGCATAGTTACCAAACAGGGTTACCCCATAGGCAGCCCCCGGTGTATCGTAGAAACCGACTTCAGCGGGTGCGGCAGGATTTGAAATATCCACTACCCGAAGACCCGCCAACCAATCCGCTACATAAGCGTAATTTCCGGAAACTGCCACATCCCAGGCTAATCCCGGTGTATCGTAGAAGCCGACTTCAGTGGGTGAGGCAGGATTACTTATATCCACCACCCGAAGACCCGAATTATAGGAGTCTGCTACATAGGCATAACTGCCGGACACCGTCACGCTATATGCAAATCCTGGCGTGTCGTAGTAACCCACCTCCACTGGATAGACAGGATTCGATATATTTACCACCCGCAACCCGGAATCCCCATCTGTTACATAAGCGTAGTTACCAGATAAGGCAACACCCCTGGCCTCCCCAGGCGTATCGCAAGAACCGATTTCAGTTGGTAAGGCGGGATTTACTATGTCCAACACTCTTAAGCCAGCACTACCGCCTGCCACATAAGCATAATTGCCAGACACAGCTACACCACAGGCATAATCCCAATAATCATAAAGACTTCCAACCATGGTGACATTCAGACTGTCTTGAGCGAAAGATGGAATCAGACCGAACAGTGCTACTAAAATCACCACTCCGCTTAATAGTACTCCACACCGTTTCATGATTTTACCCTCCGTCTTTTTGGTTAGAAAGTTGGAAAGTTAGAAAGTTTAAAAGTGGCACGGGCGGGACGCCCATGCCACAAAAGCTATCGTTTCCCGGTCATGGTAATCACCGGCAGGATCATTTCCTCCATGGTCATGCCGCCGTGGTAAAAGCTGCCTTTATACTTAGCCTGATATTGGTTGAAATTCGCCGGATATACAAAGAAAAAATACTCCTTGGCAATCAGATAGGTGGTGTTAATGCCGCGTTGCGGCAGCCGGTATTCATCCGGATTCTTAATCAACATGGCATGTTTGTTGTCGCATTTCAGGTTTCTGCCGTATTTATAACGCATGTTGGGCGAGGCATGGCGGTCGGAAATCACTTTGGCGCCCCGCATGCCGCGTACGCTGCCGTGGTCGGAGGTGATGACCACGGTAATGTCTTGGTTGGAAAAGGCTTTCAAGATTTGCAATAGTGATGAGTGTTCCAGCCAGGATTTCAGCACCGACCGGTAGGCGGATTCATTAGGCACCATTTCCTTCAGGATATCCGATGAGGTGCGGCTGTGACCCAGCATATCGATAAAATTAAAAACCATGGACACCAGATGGTAATCGAACAAGCTGGATACTTGCCGGGCGATTCGGCTGCCTTCGTTGTGGTCGATTACCTTGATATATTTGGGTTCCGGGTGCAGGCGGATGCCCTGGTCTTCCAGTTGTTGGTCGAGGAGTTGGCGTTCGAATCGGTTGGCGGACAATTCATCGTCTTCTGACCGTTGCCAGAGTTCGGGATAATCCGTCTCCATCTCACTGGGAAATTTCCCACTGAATAGAGCGTTTCTGGAATAGGGTGTGGCGGTGGGCAGGATGGAAAAATAGTAATCCTTTTGGATATGGAAGTAATCATACAACATGGGTTCCAGCGCCAACCATTGGTCTAACCGCAGGCAGTCGATTACCATAAACAGCACCCGGCGTTCCTGGCGAATCAGCGGAACCACGAATTTCTTGATGACTTCGGGGGACAGTAGTGGTCGATTACCGGACCGATCCCACACCCAGTTAGTGTAGTGTTTCTCCACGTATTTGGCAAAGGCGGTATTGCTTTGTGATTTTTGGTCGATCAGGGATTGGTCCAATCCAAGATCCGGGAACCGGTCTAATTCCACTTCCCATTGGGACATCCGGAGGTGCAGGTCGATCCAGTCCTTCCAATCCGGACTTTCCGAGGTGATTTGCGATAGTTCCTGGAATTCGGCGACATAGTCGCGAGCCAGCCGTTCCTGGGATATTTTCTTTAATTCCGTCACCTTTTTCAATGCGGATAATATCTGCGATGGGTTGACAGGCTTGGTTAAATAATCGTCGATTTGCCCGCCGATGGCTTCCTCCATCACCGATTCTTCTTCACTCTTGGTAATCATGATAACCGGGATGTCAGGACGGAGGTTTTTTAGGATTGTCAAGGTTTCCAATCCGGTTTTTCCCGCCATCATCTCGTCCAAGAAAATCACATCGAAATCTTCGGTTTTCACTTTCTGGATGGCATCTTCCCCGTTGGTCACGGAAATGATGTCGTAACCACGGTTCCCTAAGAACATGATATGGGCTTTCAGCAGGTCGATTTCATCATCTGCCCACAGTACACGGCGTCTTTCCATATATCTTCTCGCAGTCCGAGTTTACGGTGCTTGGATTAAATTCAGTATCTGTTTATGACCGGGGTTTTGTTGCGCTACTAAGCGCGTGATTAGTGTTTTTGTCCATTCCCGGTATGGTGTAACCATTTCTGGATGCTCTATATTCAGGTGCTCCAAGTGGCGTTGGATTGTTCCCACATCGCCGCGATGAGCCGGTCCGGTCAACGCCCCTTCAATTCCTGAACTGTTGATTCCGTCAATGGTTCCCTTGACCAGAGGTTTCAGAATATTCCAGCTTGTTTCCCTATCGTAGCCTATATTTTCCATTAAAGTAATCGCCTGATCTAATAACCCTACCAGGAAATTGGAAGCCCACACCGCCGACAGGTGATAGGTGGTTTTCAATTCGGTGGGGATCTGGATGGGGATAGCACCGATGTCTTCCGCAATTTGATTACCCAATGCTAAGGCATCTTCATCCCCTTCCACGCCAATGTATATACCCCGGAATAAATCATCCTGCAATTCTTGTGTGAAGGATGCGATGGGATGAAAGGATAACAACTGAACGCCGCGGTCGCTTAATGGCGCCATGATGTTTGCCGGCAGCGCCCCGGAACAGTGGATTACTGTGTGTGTTTGATTCAGGAATTGCAATCCAGCTAATTCAGTTGCTGCCGCCACTATTTTGTCGTCGGGTACTGTCAGGAAAATAACGCGGGTGTTATCCGGAATCTCCGAAACTAACGAACCGGTTTTTTGTGTATGAATCACCTTGGCAAGGTTTTGAGCTTTTTCCAAGTCAATATCTATCAGAACATCAACCGGATAACTTGCTTGGTGTAGTGCTCGTCCCAAGTGTTGACCCACGGCGCCGACACCCACGATGGCAGCCTGGGAACGGTTCGGTTTTTGATTTTTTGTGCTTTGTAATGACATCGGGTTACATTAATGATTTCTCGGTCATTTCAAGATAAACACAAACGACACGAAAATCAAGCCTTTTTTCTACTTAGCGATATCTGAACCAGACAAGCTAACCAAAATCCATCTTGACAATCATCAAAGAATTTCTTACATTATAAAATTAGATGATATTTCAGTTTTTATATTCTTGCTGTACGGTGAGGAGGACAGTACGGTAAGAATATTATGGATTTTCTCACAGAAAACAATTAACATTTAGCTTAGCCGGAGGATTTCTTTGCGTATTGTCTTAACCGGTGGGGCGGGATTTCTTGGGTCGCATTTGGTGGATAAATTGCTGCAAGAAGGACATGAAGTCATCTGTATCGACAACCTGTCCACCGGCACAATCGACAACATTGCCCATATTCATGACAAGCGGTTTCAATTTATCCATTATGATGTCACGAATTATGTGTACATAGAAGGTCAGGTGGATTTTATCCTGCATTTCGCCAGTCCTGCCAGTCCGATTGACTATTTGGAACTGCCGATTCAGACCTTGAAAGTGGGATCATTGGGTACGCATAAGGCATTAGGATTAGCAAAGGCAAAGGAAGCGGGTTTTCTGTTGGCGTCCACCTCCGAGGTTTATGGGGATCCGTTAGTGAATCCTCAGCCGGAAAGCTACTGGGGAAATGTCAATCCCATCGGTCCCAGGGGGGTGTACGATGAAGCCAAGCGGTTTGCGGAAGCGATGGCGATGGCATATCATCGCTTTCACGGGATTTCCACACGAATCGCACGAATTTTCAACACCTACGGTCCCCGGATGCGTTCCAGTGACGGCAGAGTGGTTCCTACGTTCATCAATCAGGCACAGAATGGCGAGCCGTTAACGGTTTTCGGTTCCGGGAAACAGACCCGCAGCTTTTGTTACGTGTCGGATTTGGTGGACGGGATCTACCGCCTGATGTTGTCCGATGAGAATGAACCGGTGAATTTGGGGAATCCGCATGAAATGGATATTCGCGAATTTGCGGAGCTGGTGATAGAATTAACCGGCTCCGACAGCAACATTGTTGATAAACCCTTGCCGGAAGATGATCCCCAAGTTCGGCGACCGGATATTTCCCGCGCCAAGGAAGTGTTGAGATGGGAACCGAAGGTGCATATTCGAGAGGGGATGGCTGAAACTATCGATTATTTTCGCAGAAAACTTGAACAGTAACCTGCGTGCTGAAACTTAAACTATCATCATGATCCAGGAGTAATTATGAAGGGAGTTGTCCTTGCCGGCGGGTTGGGATCGCGGCTAAATCCTCTGACCAAGATTACCAATAAGCACCTACTGCCGGTGTATAACAAGCCGATGGTGTTTTATCCGATTGAGCTTTTAGCAAATGCGGGTATTACTGAAATGGTGTTGGTTACCGGCGGTAACAATCCCGGTGACTTCTTACGGCTGATGGGAAACGGCAAAGAGTTGGGGATGAATAACATCAGCTATGTGTACCAGGAGGGCGAAGGCGGCATTGCCGAAGCGTTGGGTCTGGCGGAATTCTACGTCCGCGGGGATGATATTGCGGTGGTGTTGGGGGATAATATTTTTGAAAACGAAATTACTCCATTTGTGGATTCGTATCGTCAGCAGGGAAAAGGGGCGAAAATTTTACTAAAAGAAGTACCTGATCCTCATCGATTTGGGGTGGCGACGGTGGATGGCGATCGGGTAGTTCGGATTGACGAAAAACCGAAAAATCCTGTTACTAATTTTGCGGTGGTGGGCGTTTACATGTATGATTCCAGCGTGTTTGATATTATTAAGACGCTAAAACCGTCAAACCGGGGGGAACTCGAAATCACCGATGTCAACAATGCTTACATTGAACGTGGGGAGATGACATTTAATGTGGTTGAGGGATGGTGGACCGACGCCGGAACGTTCCCATCATTATATCGAGCGAGCCGGCTGGTGGCGGAGAAGGAAGACCCGTCTCTGAAGGATATTCTACCTGACTAATATTATTCGTTTAAAAGGTAACAACCGGACTCAACACGAGAGAAAGGAAACCAAGAGAGTCAACAATCACAGCTAAGGAGGGTACAATCATGAAACGGTATGGAGTAATATTAAGTGTAGTGGTGGTTTTGTTAGTACTGTCCGGTCTGATTCCATCTTTCGCTCAGGACAGCCTGAATGTCACCATGGTAGGACGCATTTACAACTATTGGGATTACGCCTATGGTGTGGCGGTGTCCGGCAACTACGCTTATGTGGCGGGTGGGGCTGCTGGTCTTCGAGTGGTGAACGTGGCTGATCCCGCCAATCCTGAAGAAGTGGGTTATTGTAATACCCAACATGGTGCCAATAGCGTAGCATTATCTGGCAGCTACGCTTATATAGTGAATCGTTATGGTCTTCGAGTGGTGAACGTGGTCAATCCTACCAATCCAGTTGAGGTGGGGCAATTCAATACCCCAGGTTGTGCCTATGATGTGGCGGTATCCGGAAACTACGCCTTCGTGGTTTGGTATATTAATGATGAATATGGGGGCGGTCTCTGCGTAGTCAGCGTTTCTGATCCCGCTAATCCCACAGAGGTGGGATCCTGTGCTAGCTTTGGCCGTGGCGTGGTGGTATCTGGCAACTACGCTTATGTAGCAGACATTTATGCCGGTCTACGGGTAGTGAACGTGATTGATCCAACCAATCCGAGGGAAGTGGGATATTGTGATATGCCTGATTTTTCCTATGGGGTAGCAGTATCGGGCAGCTACGCCTATGTGGCGGATAATAATGCTGGTCTTCGGGTGGTGGATGTGATTGATCCCGATAGTCCCGTTGAGGTAGGTTATTGTGACACCCCAGGTAGAGCCTGGAGTGTGGTGGTAGCAGGTAATTATGCCTATGTGGCGGATGCGGATTCGGGTCTTCGTGTAGTAGATGTAAGCGATCCTACCAATCCGGTTGAAGTGGGGTATCATGATACCCCGGGTAGAGCCTATGGCGTGGCAGTATCAGGCAATTACGCTTATGTAGCTGACGCGGATTCAGGTCTTCGAGTGGTGAATGTGGCGACGCCCCCTAATCCGGTGGAAGTTGGGTATTATGATACACAAGGTAACACCTATGGAGTGTCATTGTCAGGCAGTTTTGCCTATGTGGCGGATTACGATGCTGGGCTTCGGGTGGTGAATGTGGTAGCTCCTACCAATCCGGTCGAAGTGGGGTACTATGACAGCCCAGGGCAAGCAAAGGACGTGGCGGTGTTGGGCGATCACGCCTATTTGGCAGATGGGCGGAGTGGTCTTCGGGTGGTCAATGTGTTCAATCCTACCAATCCAGTGGAAGTGGGGTATTGTGATGCGTTGAATGGAGCTAATGGCGTGGCGGTGTCGGGTGACTATGCTTATGTCGCGGATGGGGATGGTCTTTACCTGATTGATATTACTGTTCCTACTAATCCGATAGAGGTGGGTTTTTTTGAGATCTCTTACCTTTGGACAGCTCATAACGTGGCAGTATCAGGTGACTATGCTTACTTGGTGGCTGGTGATCTTGGTCTTCGGGTGCTGAATGTGGCTAATCCGTCTAATCCGGTTGAAGTTGGACATTATAATGTCCCTGGATGTGCCTGGGGCGTGGCAGTGGCGAGCAATTACGTCTATGTGGCGTTTGGAAATTGGGGTCTTCGTGTGGTTAATGTGGAGAATCCTGCCAATCCAGTAGAGGTGGGGTATTATGATACCCCGGGTTGGGCTTATGGCGTGGCGGTAGCGGGCAATTACGCCTATGTCGTGGATGGGTGGGGTGGTCTTTGGGTATTGAATGTGGCAAATCCCGAAAGTCCTATAGTGGTTGGCTACTATGATACCCCTGTCTCTGCCTGTGGCGTAGCAGTTTCCGGTAGCTACGCTTACGTAGTTGACTATTGTCATTTCGAGATTTTCGATTGTTCACAAGCAACCTCAGCTCCAATTCACAATCCGGTGAAAATTCCTGTCAGCTATTCCTTACTGCCTGCATATCCCAATCCCTTCAATGCCGCGACTACCATTTCATATCAGGTGGCGGCAGGTGGACGGGTGCAACTGGTGATCTATGACCTCTTAGGGCGGCAGGTTGGCACGCTGGTCAATCGTATGATTACACCAGGAATTTATTCTACGACATGGGATGCCGGGGATTTGGCGACGGGGATATATTTTGCCCGGATGCAAGCAGGTGATTTCAATCAGGTGCAGAAGATGGTGTTGTTGAAGTAGGGATTTATCGCCGGAGGTTGATAACTGCAGGGTGGGGACACCCTGCAGCACGAGAATAAGCGCGGGAATGACAAGAGAAAAAATATGAAGATTTTGGTGACGGGACATATTGGGATGCTGGGGTCGGAACTGATGTCATCCCTAGAGAGTAAACATGAGGTGATGGGGGTGGACCTTACCGAAATGGACGTCACCAATCTTGAAGCCACACGGAAGACACTGCGTGAGTTTAATCCTGAGGTGGTGTATCATACCGCATCATACAATGCGGTGGATCAGGCAGAATCCAATTGGGAAACAGCATTTCAGGTGAATACCGTGGGTTCCATGAATGTGGCGCTTGCCACCCGCGAGGTGGGCGGAGTGATGGTATTTTTTTCTACGGATTACGTGTTCGACGGTGCCAAGGATACTCCCTACGAAGAGGGGGACGTTCCCAATCCGCTGGGGATTTATGCGCGATCGAAGACGGCGGCGGAGTGGATGGTGCGAACCTTGATCCCCGAACATTTCATTGCGCGGGTCTCCTGGTTGATCGGGCATAACGGCTCCAATTTTGTGGAAACGATCTTCAAGGTTGCAGGGGAAGGAAAGCCATTATCAGTGGTCAATGACCAAACCGGTTCCCCCACGTTTTGTGCGGATTTGATTTCCGAACTTAAGCGTTTAGTGCCAACCCAGGCTTTTGGGATTTATCATCTGACCAATAATGGTGAGTGCACTTGGTACGATTTAGCGAAGGCGGTGGTGGAAGAATCGGGATTCGATGTTCCAATAACTTCGGCAACTACGGAGGAATCCGGTCGTCCAGCGCCCAGACCTAAATATTCATACTTGCGAAACGCAAAGATGGAGTCAACCATCGGAGATAATATGCCCCAGTGGCGGGATGGGCTAAAACGATATTTATCATCAAGATCATAGAAAGAGGCACTAATGGCACCAACCAAACGTATTGAAGGTGTTATTGTCAAAGAATTGCGGGTGAATCCCGACGAACGTGGCAGGTTAATGGAAATCATGCGCAATGACGATCCGTTTTTTCAGGAATTCGGACAGGTGTATATGACTACCAACTATCCCGACGTGGTGAAAGCCTGGCATGCTCATAAGCATCAAACCGATCATGTGGTGTGCGTCCAGGGCATGATTAAGATGGTGTTGTACGACGGCAGGGAAGATTCCCCCACCTACCAGACGATAAACGAATTCTTTGTGGGGATTCATAATCCTAAGTTGATCGTGATTCCACCGGGCGTCTATCATGGTTGGAAGTGCATTTCCGATGAAGAATCGGTGGTGGTGAATATTCCCAATCGGGTGTTTAACCATGACGATCCCGACGAGATTCGGGAACCTTACAACTCCGAATATATCCCCTACGATTGGGATATCAAAATGGGTTGAATCAAACCGTAAATTGACCTGAACGTATACTATTCTTTAGATAGACAGCATCTTTACATACAGGGAGACAGATCCATGAAGCGAATTCTCGTCACCGGAGGTGCCGGATTTATCGGCTCGAATTTCGTCCGATACCTTTTGAAAACCTATCCCGACGTTCATGTCATCAATCTGGATGCGTTGACTTATGCCGGCAATCGGGGGAATTTGGCGGATTTGGAGGATGAATCCCGTCACCTGTTCTACCATGGTGACATCCGGGATCGGGATGTGGTGGATAATCTGATGTCCAACGTGGATGCGGTGGTGAATTTCGCTGCGGAAACCCACGTGGATCGGTCTATCCACGGAGCCGGTGACTTTCTGCAGACGGATGTACTGGGG
>CBDVBD010000112.1:0-11123 GCA_965372135.1 uncultured bacterium
CAACGAAAACAGCCCCTTGGAAATACTGACAATGTCTCCTAACCGCTGACCGGGAATCTGTGCCATAACCGGCATTAAGATCTGCTGATATCTAATACCTATTTGGAACCAACCCAACGACACCGATCCATAAACAGCGATGGCACCGTTATTATTGTGTTGTAAAAATTCCTCGCCCAGCAGCTCCTCATCACCGGGAGCTTCCCTGCCGTCAAACGCACAGATATAGCAGGTAAAATTGGTTACAAACGGCAAATTGTAGGCATTCTGCATTGAAGCGACATCCCGCGTCAACCATAAAGTCCCCAAACTGGTTCCTCCGGACCAGGTTCCTCCGGCTCCATGCCCATTATAAATGCTGACCACTTGCGCCTCTTCCTGTTGGTTAAACAAATCCAACAGTTCAAGGGTACCTCCAGACCAAATACGACCGGTGTCTTGTTCCAAGTGTTGGGTAAAGATGTAATCGGGCAAGGTTCCCATAATCTGGCGGGTGGCTTCGACAAAATTGGCTTGAAGACTCCCCTCACTGTTGATAAACAGAAAAGAATTCCTCCACGGTCCGAATGAGCTTTCTTTTTCGTATCTGATGATTTTCTGGCAGGTATTATCTAATTCCCATCGGTTACGGCATGGAATACGTCCGATACCGATATCGGGGAACATGTCATTCCCGGAAATCAAACTGTAGTTGTAATCACTGGGATACCATCCGGATTCATATCCGTTTTCGTACATGGAAGGGACCCAACAATCTCCGAAACCAGTGAGGTTTTTCATGTCGTAGACGAGGTCTCCGACCAATAAAACCTGTTCCGGCGGGAGGTTCCAATTGTAGTAGGCATAATCCAGGAAGTCCTTGATGGCGTAGGGGCTAAGTATACCGTGGTTGAATTCATCATAGATTTCCACGGTGGATACTAACAGTGTGTCGTAGTCGTCCGGTGGGGAAGCGCGGTGTAACATCAAAGAATCGAGCCAGGTGTTACCGAGGAAGGAGGGATGAGCGATGACGACATAATTGGCGCCTTGGTAGGGTGCTTTTAGTCTGCCGGTGGTGGTGTTTGGGCGGATGGAATCGGGGGACATTTTCTGGGACTGTGTGAGGGCTAAGTATTCGACGTGTTCAGTAATATAGTCTTGAAATTGTACGACATAACTATTAATCCCTGCACCCGGATCCTCAATCCATTCCATCTGGAAATTAGTAATAACCGATTGACCCAATTTATAGATTGAGATGTCCTCGGTTTGAAAGTTGTCAAGCTGGAAATAGTATAAAGTGTCGATAGGGTATCCCTCGGGAGTAATGGTTCCAGTATGACCCCACTCAAATCCAGCAGGAGCATTGAAATTCAATTTGTTGTTATGGGCTCTAAAAAACCGGGGATAACTAATTTCAAACCAATTCAGCAAAACTGTGTCATTAGGACCATCGGGTGTATCCCCTGGGCAGAAAATTGTCAGGATGTTAGTCCCATGAACAATTGCTCTTTGTGAAATGCCTCCTTCCGGAATATCCCGTGTGTCCACTACTATCGGTGTCTGGTTACGCCAATGTTGGGAAGTCCAAGGCTGTCCGGAGGAGGTACCTAACTCTAATGCTTCAGAGGATAGGTCGTTGAGGATCGCCCAGGCATGATGAGTGCCCCAGTGACCACCTACGGAGAATGTCAGTCCGGTCATGGCGATGCGAATGTGTGTGGAATCAAAAGCGAGGGTATCCGGATAGTAGAGCTGCACGTCATAAGTTCTGGTTTCCAGACCGCTGATCCCGTTATCCATAAACCAATGATCCTGCATGGTTTCTAATTCGGCAGCGGAGAACCGTTGAAAGTTCCCGTTGTATTCCCGGTGCACGGTGCTGATAAAGTTATCCGGGAAATGGAACATTGGTTGTATTGTTATTGTTGTTTCTACTGTATAAGTTGTATCACTAGTCCATGTTGTGTCATAAGTCACTATTTCCTGCCACATTTCTAATGAGTCCGGAGCGCAGGATTGTTCTATCAACCGTAATCCCTGAGGTGCCCCGGAATACATATAACTCAGCCAGTACACATTGATGTCGCTGAAAGGATCATCATACATGTCGGGATACTGGTCGATGAATGTTTCTCGATTAGGAATGGCATAGAATTCGATGAAGTCTGTGGGATCGAAGCGCCCGTCGGTTTCTCCGGAAACATATATGGGAACGTCTTCGCCTTTATTTTGCAGTCGCAGGTATCGGGGATCGATGGTCAAAATCGGCACGCCGGCTGCGAACAAGTCCTGGTAAGTGATGCGGTACAGCCCCTCTTCGCTGATGTAGATCTTATAGTCATCGGGACCGAAACTGGTAGTCGGTACTGCGGGCAGTTGCCGATCCTTTTCCCGGGCGAAAACAGTGCCTCCCAGCGGACCCAGCATGTTGGCAAGTGTGCTCTGTTCGGTTTTGGACAGGGGGCGGGAATCGATGGGATTGGGACGTGCTCCCTGAAAATTGACCCTGATAACCACCTGTGTCACCAATATCCCGCGACCGGTGATCGGATTGACCCGGAGTGGGTACACAGTAAGCGCCGCCAGGCGATGACCGCGCCACAGCCCTGATTCTCCCACGGTAATCCATTCCTGCGGATAATAGGCGTTTCGATAGATGTCCGGTCGGGGCGGGGTTCGGGATTGCCCTTGAAAGTCCACCTTGGTGTCTTCCGGTGTGCGCGCCAGTTCGGATACCTTCACCTCCTGCTTATCCACACTGAGCACCTGCACCCTGGCTTCCTCGCCCGGAAGCTGCAGTAGTTGCACCAGTACCGGCAATTCGGGACCACCAGCGTCCAGGGTGGAAACTGTCCCGTCGATGGACGGACGCCGCACGGTTCTTCCCCCTTGTTCCGTGGTGCTCCATTCCAAATCCCCGAATTGGATTTCGATGGTGACCCCGGCGGTGGTATGCTCTGACGCATGGATTCGCGTCTTGGTGTTGGGAGGGGATATCGCCCGTTGCGTGGTTGGCAGGGGTTGTGCAGGTGTTAGGTAAGGGGATGTCCTGGTGGTGGATTGCGGAGTGGTCCGGCGATCACTGTCGGTGGATCGTTTCTTGTTGGATGCTGTCCGTTCCTGCCCCCATACTAACGGGAACAGCATTCCCAAGCACAATCCCACCACTGCCAGGATTCGTAACGCCGTGGTCCAACTTCCCCAACGTTGTCGTAATGTTTTCATACCCAGTGTGTTTGATCTCGAGCTATTTCCCAATGACATTATTTTGATGAAATGTCATCTATCAAATGCAGAAAGCCGGAACAGGTGATTGTTCCGAATGCATGGATTATTGGGATATAGATCCAAGGGTTTGTTCGTTCGTATTATTGTAACCAGAAAATATATCAAAAATAACAAAATTTGTCAAGGCTTATTTGTAACCGTTTCTCTGGGATTTTCTGGTTACCACTATAGTTCTACTAATAACAACGTGGGGATTATGCAACCTCCTTGGGTGTGATTGATGGATGTTTGGCGGGCTCTTTCCGTGGTGGGATAGTGATCTTTAAGATATGTGTCATAATATCGAGGTGTTTACTTATCGGGTTAGGATATATCAAATCTAAAAAGTATCGAGAGACCATTATGTAAAATGTCTGCCCATAATACTCCGATCTATCTTATTAAGTTCCCATTTTATGCCTACACCTTCCGTTCCAGCCATTTGCCTCGACGGTACCATACCCCAATAAAGATTGTCCCCAAGGCGTTGGCAAAAACAATCGCCCACCACACTCCGTTTTGATTTAAGTGCAGCACCTTGGTTATAAATAGGATCAATGGAATTTCCAATACCCAGGCGGTGATGATTCCGGTCACCATCGGCGGGACGGTGTCTCCAGCTCCGGTGAAGACCTCCTCAATCATGATAATCACTGCGAACATTGGAAGCGCCAGCGCTTGGATGCGTAGAAGGGTGGATCCCAATGCCACTAATTCCGTATCCTGGAAGAAAAACCGGACAATTGACGGCGCGAAAATCGCCGTAAGAGCCCCGAATACCACCAACAATCCGGTTGCCAGCGCGATGGATTGGTTGGATGTCCGCCAGGCTCGTTGTTTCTTCCCGGCGCCCAAGTTGTGCCCGATTAGGCTGGCGGTGCCCAAACCCATCCCCACCACCACCATTATCCCGATATGGGCAATCCGATTTCCCACTCCGTATGCCGCCACCACATTGGTCCCGAACACCGCCACCAGCGCCATGATCACCGACCGTGATAGCGAAAAGGAAATGGAGCTAATTCCCGCAGGAAGTCCGATCCGGACAATCTGCCACATCCGGGACAGCCGGATCGGAATTTTGCTTTTAATGTGGAATCGAATATTGGTAAACCCCCCGTAGAATATCACCATGCCGGTAACAAAGGTCAGGGAATATGCGATCACTGACGCCACTGCTGCTCCTTGGATCCCCATCTTTGGAAATCCTAACCATCCAAATATCAGCAACGGATCCAGGACTACATTCAGAGCAGTTCCAGCCAGCATGACCACCATGGCTTTATTGGGATCGCCCACTCCCCGCAGCGCTGTGTACACCGTGTAACTTGGCATGTACACTACCATCCCCAATGCCAATATGCGACCATATTGTACTCCTAACGTGATGACCTCGCAACTCCCCCCTAATATCCTCATACCAATTTCCGCTAATAGGAATCCCAACCCTCCGAAAAAAAGTCCGCATGCCAGCTTCAAAAGCAGGGTTTCCTTGATGGCGGTTTCCACACTGTGGTAGTTCTTTTCCCCGTATCGCCGTGAAATCACCGACACCGATCCGGTACCCACGATCTGATTCGACGAACCCAACACCCAAAAAAACGTCCCGAAAATGGTCACCGCCGCCACTTCCGGTGCTCCCAGTTTCGCCAGCCAGAACATGTCTGCCAAATCGTAGATGGTTCCCGACAGGAAGCCGATCATGGACGGTAATCCCATCCGGAGGATACTGCCGATTACGCTGCCTTCTGTGTGATCTCGTACCGCCATCTTGCATTAATCCCGTGAAGCCGTTACACACAAAAAAGTCCCGCCGAGCTTATCCAAATAAGAACCCTTAAAAATAAAAAATCACTCGGCTGGAACTTTTCAATGGATAGCAAATATAATAAAATAGTCGTAGTGAATCAAGGATTTTTACAAGAATTTAACCAAAGGAGGTGCTCTGGCAGAGAAGATTTGGCGTTTTTTACTTGATTTTGCATGGGATTTTTCCTAATTTTAAAGATTCATAAAATATCGGACCCAAATGGCTCCGATAAGAGGAGTTCTCTACCCTGTCTTTCACCCTAATAATCGTAGGTTCCGAAGAACTTAGCGCCAATAATCGTAATCTGCTCTCAAACCGGTAATCAGAGGGATGCCCATTAGTTATTCCGTCTCCATAGGACATTACTCACCCTTAATACGGCACTTTGTATGCTGTCTGCTGTTTTTGTGCCTGGGATGGCTTCTCGTGCCCCCTCTTTCCTGGGCGGAATCAAATCCTGACACCGTCCATATTGGTGTGCAACTGAAATTAGAGCAGCTGGATGTACCCGACCCCTTTGTCAAGGTGTCAGGCTGGTCCTTGATCACATTGGACCTTTCTGGCTTGGACTCCGCATTTTGGGAAGCCATTGCAGCAGATACCGCTGTTCAGGATACCACACTACCTGACACTACAGTCCAGGACACCACCGCGATTGAAACCATCCCCGATACCACCGCGATTGATTCCACCACGATAGATACCGTGCGTTGGGAATACTCCTATCGCGGATTGTTGGATTCCGATTGGGATTTATGGCGGGAAGACGAGGTAACGGAACGCCCGAATGAGGGTTATGCACGCGTTACCAGGACGTCTTTCCACCGGCAGAGGGGTGTACCCTATGTTCTTACGTTAGACGATTACCGCTGGCTGTTGCTGGCGCAGGATCTGCGGGAGGACTTCCGGGAAACTACTCTGACCAGCTTAGGTGAAGAGCGTTCCCGCAATCGACAGGGCGGCTTGAATATCGTTCTGCCCACTCGGATCCGCAGCAAGGCGTTCCGCAGGATTTTTGGCGGTGACCGCGTGGGCTTGAATATGACAGGGGAAGTGAACCTCACCGGTGGGTTACGCCGGGAAAAGCGCGACCAGCTTCAGTCCAACTTGGCGGAAGCCGATGCCAACTACAGTTTCCGAATCGACCAATCCCAGCGCTTCACCATCGTCGGGCAGGTGGGTGATAAAGTCAACGTACGGATTGACCAGGATTCGGAGCGCCTATTTGAATTCCAAAACGCCATCAAACTGGAATACACCGGATACGAAGACGAAATCATCCAGAAAATCGAAGCCGGAAACGTTGCCCTGTCCCTATCCGGCACTCGATTGGCGGCGTTCAGCGCCCGAAACGAAGGGTTATTCGGACTGAAAACCCAGTTGAAAGTCGGTCCCTTGGACATGACTGCCATCGCTTCACTGGAAAAAGGCGAGAAAAACAAAATTTCAGTCAATTCCGGCTCCCAAGAGACCACTCGAACCATCCATAATACCAGCCCCCTTTTGAATACGTACTTCTTTGTGGATGAAGCATATCGGGAAAACTTCAGGCATTTCAATTCCGATTTATATCATCTCTCGACATTAGATTCAACATATTTAATTGATGATCAACAATTCGATCTGTATAGAAGTGTGTCAACTATCGTCCAGACTGTGTCAGGATGGGCGGTGTATGATCCGTTAAACACCAATTTTGATTCATTGGTATCTGGGGATCAGAACCACCAATATAAAACCTTTGAGTTGATGGAACCCAATGAAGATTATACCATCGATCATATCTTAGGATATGTCCGGCTTGCCTCTCCATTAGGCGGTTCGACGGTGTTAGCCTGCGCATACAGAACCCCAACTGACACTATTGGCCATATAAGATCCATTGCCCCGGACCCCGGAAGCGGGTTGAATATTCATCTGAAATTGTTGCGTCCCGAGATCCCAACGGATACCGACAGCACTTGGAATTTAATGTTCCGCAATGTCTATTCCCTTTATGCTACCAATATCAATCGGGAAGGATTTGAATTAAAGATAAAATATCATCAGACCGGTGCCGCTGATGAAGAAGACCAAAATGTGAATGGTGAACAGTGGTCTTATCTGAGAATCTTTGGTTTGGACAGAGACTCGCCGAGTGCACCCGGTACTCCGGATGGAATAATTGATGACAATCGATCCATCATTGACTTGGATCGGGGGGAAATCATCTTCCCCGACCTCCGACCGTTCGATCCGGAGGGATACTATATCGATGGGCAGTTGACCGGTGATAACTGGTTGTTAGATGATCGACGGCTACGGGCAATTTATGATACATTATCCAATTACTATCCACCTTACAATTTCTATCTCGATGTTAAATACACCAATGTCTCATCCATTTTTAACTTGGACTTTAATGTATTAGAGAATTCGGAGGAAGTGTACTTAAACGGTGCTCAATTAAGTCGTGGACAGGACTACACCATAGATTACATGTCCGGGCAGTTGGTAATATTGAACCAAGCCGCCCTGTCACCGGGTGCTGACTTGGAAATCCTCTACGAAAGCGGATCCATTTTTCAATTGGACAAGAAAACTCTGTTGGGATTTCGTGCCGAATATTCTCTATGGGGAGAACAGTCTTTCGTGGGCGGGACGGTTTTATACTTAAATGAAAAACCTTTGGATCGTCGGGTACGAGTCGGCTCCGAGCCCATGCAAAATTTCCTTTGGGATGTCAACAGCAAGATGGTTTTCAAGCCGGAAATCCTCACCACAATGGTAGATGCCCTGCCGTTTGTGGAATCCGAATCCGAATCACAGATTACCATCGAAGGGGAAATAGCTCAGGTCTTCCCCAATCCAAATTCTCTGAACAGTCCATCCACCGGGGATGATAACGGTGTGGCATACGTGGACGATTTCGAAGCGATCAAGCGAGCCACACCCTTGGGAATCATGCGCCGGGTGTGGTATCGAGCTTCCTATCCTGAAGGAGCAGTTGATGTGGACCACCGGGTGGGGGATTCGTTGTGGTGGTACAATCCCTACGACCAGATTCCCATTAACGAGATCTGGCCCGATCGGGAAGTAAACGCCAACGTGGCTCAGAATACCCACGTGATGTCCATATTTTTCAAACCGGAAAGTGACAATGGTAGTCCGGATCGCAGTTGGAACGGCATAATGCGCCATTTGCCTTCGGGATATAACGACCAATCCGATTCCAAATACCTGGAAATATGGCTGAAGAGACGAAGAGGTGTGCAGGGGAAAATTTATTTCGACTTCGGTCAGATTTCCGAGGATGTTATACCCAATGATACGCTTGATACCGAAGATCAACCCCTGTCCGGCCTTACTATCTCTAATCCCAGGCAGTTCTCCGGTAATGGGATTCTTGATGACGGGGAGGATACAGGATTGGATGGGACACGTTATAGAGATAAAGATGACCCTGATGATCTTTGGTACATCAATGGTTTGGATAACCCTGCTATTCCCTCCATCGATGACTGGGAATACAACCCAAGCTCGGATCGAAATAACTATTCCCACATCAATGGTACGCAGGGGAACGCCGATGATGAAAACGGTCGATATCCCGATACCGAAGACTTGGACGGCGACAACTTCCTGGATCTTTCGAACAATTTCTACCGGTTCGGTTTCGAGCTGGGCAATCCGCAGGACTCGATAAAATACATCGCCGGCGGTCAAACCAATCCCTACGGCTGGCGTCTGTACCGGATTCCCCTCACTGACACTCTTCAGCAAGTGGGATCTCCCAATTGGTCCCAAATCGAGTATGCCCGTATCTGGATGACCGGCTTCGAAACCCGTACCAAAATATCCATCGCCACCATGGAGTTAGTGGGAAACGACTGGAAGGAATCCAATCCTTCCGACTCGTTGGGCGACCGTGATTATCTGTCGGTGTCGGTGGTGAATACCCACGAGCATCCGGGTACCCACGAGCATCCGGGATATTATTCCCCACCGGGAGTATTGGGTGAAGTGGATCCCATCACCGATGTCCGAGCCAAAGAGCAGGCAATGTCTTTGACTGTAAGTGGACTGCATCCCACGGAACCGATGTGGGTAGTGCGTCAACTCTACCGAAGCATGAGCCTGATCGAATATAAGAAACTGAAGGTGTTCGTGCACGGCGGTGGTCACAAAATGGTTACCTTCCCCGATGACCAGATTGAATTCCTGTTCAAGTTCGGCGCTGATACCTCCGACACCTCCGGGCATTATTACCAATACACCCAAACCCTTTACCCGGGATGGGATCCGCGCAACGAAATCATCATCGATTTCGATGTAATCACCGCGTTGAAATTGGAACGACCTCCCGGTGTCACCCGGTGGTCAGAAGCATATAACGACGAGGGGGATTCCATTATGGTACAAGGGAATCCCAGTTTGACGACCATTCAGTATCTGGCATTTGGAGTGCGGCGCAAACATCGTGACGCACCGCTCCGCAAGATTTCCACGGAGATCTGGGTGGATGAACTCCGCGTGTCCGATGTGTATCGTGAGTCGGGGATGGCGGGACGTGCCTCCATGACGGTTAATTTCGCCGACCTGGCGAACTTCACCGCTGTTATCAGCGCTCGGGAAGCCGAATTCCACAACATCAATGTACGCACGCCTGGTATTAATCCCAGCGATCGATTTGACCAGACTTATTCCGGTACCTTGCATCTCAATAAATTCCTAAATCCCCGCTGGGGAGTCAATATCCCCATTACCACCAACTATTCCAAAAGCTCCAGTACTCCCAAATATCATCCCGGCAGCGACATTTTGGTCAACCGTGATGATCCGCCGGATACAGTGAAAACCCTTAGCGAATTGTGGGGAGCTTCAGTGACTTTTTCTAAATCCACTCCATCCACAAACCCGTTTATCAGATACAGTATCGACCGCATCAACGTCTCCTATAGCATCAATAGAAACAAAACTTCCAATCCCACAACGCTGTACAGCGAGTCGGAAACTAATAACGGATCCATCGGTTACAGCCTGAATTTCGACCAGGGAGAGGGGTTGGGTATCTTTTCCTTTACCCAGGGAATCCCTATTTTAAGAAAGTTAGCCGAAACCAGGCTTTACTATAAACCCACCCATTTCAATACAAGCTTGAATGGCAGCGAGAGTTCCACACAGAGTATGACGCGATCCGGGAACTACAACCAGTCATATGTCGTCCAAATCACTCGAAGTTTCGGTACCGGTATTCAACCTTTTCAAAGCTTTAATGCTGATATTAGCCGCACGCATCGTTCTGATCTCAGTACCGGCGGTGTGTCTGCGCTGCTTGAAGGTGACTTGGGACGCGACAATAACATCGACCAGACCATTAATACTAATTATAACCCGCAGTATGTAAATTTCCTAACCACCGAGGCATCTTACCGAACCACTTACGGCTGGTCTTGGGGGAATAACTTCGCCGAAAGCGGGCAAAATGTGTCGAACCAGAACACCCTTAACACCACGTTGGAGTTAAGAACCCAAGACCTGTTTCGCCCCTGGGTAGGTGGCGGAAGACAAATTGGAGAACCAAGTCGTTCCGGCGAGGGTCCTAAATCGATGCCTCCCGATGGTAAATCCGGAGGACCTGAACCACCCATTGAAAATCTAATTCCGGACGAAAAGTTTAGATTAGAAGGTTTGATGGAGGGGGAAGAGCCTTCAACGGAACCTCTTCCTGGAAAAAGAGAAACCCCGGCTCCGGAAATGGAACCCAGACCTCAAGAAGGCGAGGAACCCGAGCAACCTCCAGGAGAGGGTGAAGAGGATAAAGGAGAGCCGGAAGCTAAAAAGCGGGTTCCCTCCTTATTGGACGGTGCCAAGTTCCTGTTTCGTAGAATTGGGAACATCCGTTTTGACTATACCTTGCAAAACAATCTCAGACACCCTACGGTTTCGGGGCAGGCGGACTGGAGGTACCAGCTTGGATTTGCCCAGTCTCCCAGAGTGGATAGAGTATCCGGTACCACCACCTCTACCGATGCCCGCACCGATGACTATCGGGTAAGCAGTTCTTTGAACCTAAGTAATA
>CBDVBD010000113.1:0-10767 GCA_965372135.1 uncultured bacterium
CCTGGCACGAGCTTCCCACCCCATCTGATCGCATAACATCCCATGAAATCTTTCGGCGGCAAGGAGGAGTGGAAATACTCATTTCTTTAACCTATGATCCACAATTGAAACGTTCTGCAGACATGGGGCAAACCTGGGCACCTGCATCCACACAAATGCCGGATCTTCAGGGACATCGATTGATTCTTGATCGTTACAACCGTCTATGGGCGTTCTCTGAGGATTGTGTGTATTTCAGCGATGACTACGGTTTTGTGTGGGATTCGGTATCGGTAGCACCGGAAGTGACCCGGGTGCGGAATCTTTGGATATCACCGGAAG
The DNA here is from genome assembly GCA_965372135.1 of uncultured bacterium. GTDB lineage: Bacteria > Electryoneota > RPQS01 > CBDVBD01 > CBDVBD01 > CBDVBD01. Next base: position 322 of record CBDVBD010000113.1, read on the forward strand.
ATTCTTCCAAGTTATGGTTAGCTGCGGATGAAGCCGGCGCTTATTTCAGCGCTGATCGCGGTCAGAGTTGGATTCAATCCTTTTCATCTGGGGATGTCCATGACGTTGAGGGCAATCCACAGAATCACAATAGCGCTATCGTGGTGTTGTACGAAGACGAGATGTTCTGGAATCATGGAGATGGAATTTGGGATCCTTTACCCTTTCCCGTTCCGGGTCGTTATGGTGATGTAGTGTTTTTAGACAGCGATTCTACCCAGTTGCTGGGTATTCGGGGTTATCAGAACCATAACACAACGGACATTATTTATCGCTCAGACAACGGTGGTTTATCATGGTCGTTGGACGCAGGTCCGTTGATCACTGCTGGAGCATGGAGGATCCAAAAGTTGGATAGTGGATCCCAAAGAGTTGTGGTATTGCTAAATACTGGAGCTCTTTTGGGCGATGCTTTATGGGAACAGCATCAGCGACTATATGTTGGATCACAAGGTGGCAGCTATAGAATCTCGCAGCACCAACTTGCTCTAATCTGGGGCTGGGAACGAGGAGGGATTTATATAAGTCCGGACGGTGGACTCAGTTGGATATGTACGCCGTTCAATAGTGCCATAATGAATCGGGTTGAACATTCTGCCAGAACTGCCCATTACCTTATTGAGTACGATCTGGATTTATATCTGCTTTCGTATCCATCATTAAATGTTGAGGAACTGGTCCCAGTGCCCGAAACCACGATATGGTTAGTTCCCTCCGAAGCTGATTCCTCCATACTGTATTGCAAATCGTTCTCGGGAAATCTCTATATTAGTCGTGATGGAGGACATAGTGAATGGGAACAGATTGAAAATCCGGCTCATCCAGATTGGTGGTGCAGTTTGTGTACCTCTTCTACTCTACCAGGTTTTGCGCTGCTGTCAACTACTGATTTATCCTTTGGAACCTATCCACCACCCAGTGTTTGGAGAACGTATGACTATGGAGAATCTTGGGAGTTAGTATTTCAAACAAACACTGGATTGTTATATAGAAGTTGGTCGGGAATTGATGTGCTAACAGAATATAACTTTTGGACTTGGATTTCATCGAATAGTAATTATAAATATTTCTATTCCTTAGATGGTGGTGAAAGCTTCGATTCCGTTCAAACCGGTTCTCAAGGAGAAGGATATCTCTGTACCTCATGGGCGGATTCTGTGATGGTAGTATCAGTTGACGAAACTATTGATAGTATCTATGTAACGCCGGATAATTTCCAAACCCTCCAGTTTCGTATGCGGTTTCCAGAAGGGTTTCAGACTCGCACATTTGACGGTAAGTTTTCTCAACTAATTAGTCACGATTATCCTTTTGGCGCTACCTATTATTATGGACCAAATAACGCAATTCCCCATCACGATTCATCCCCTTCAGTTCCCCATGATATTTCCATGTCCATTTACCCCAATCCAACCAACTCATCCGCCTTTATTCAGTTGTCAGGGATTATAATCACCGATCCGATCCAAATCCGCATTTACGATATCCTGGGCAGACAAACCCGGTCATTTCAGGTTAGATTGCAGTCTGGTGAAACCACAAGCGTTCCCTTACCCATCAACAACCTCGCATCCGGAACCTATTTCATAACGATTGCGGATGCGAACATGCATCAACCACTTGTGCAGAAAGTGGTTGTGTTGAAATGATGATTGTCTGATATGGTACGTGTGATGGGATATAACCATGCAACGTGTTGCATGGTTTTTTTTAGGTGATAACACTTATAGATATTATGGTTGGAAGGCGTACCTGGAAATGAATGTAGCGGTTTTGCTTTTTCTATAGTAATGCTTGGTGTTGGTGAGATCAACAATATAGTTTTTAGGGGAAGGATGTTAGACATTGCTTGGTGGTTTTTTCTTCGCAAGAAAGGATAAGAAAGTGCTTGACATTTTTCAGTTTTTTTGTTAATTTAGTAAAAATTTATTACGACATAAGTGGACAGTTTTACTTGTAACATCCGCTATAGATTCTGAGGCATAATTTAGAAGGATCACTAAGGAATGCTTGCTAAGCGTTTTCGAATTCTCTACCTTCCCGAAGGTGAAACCACCATCCGTCAGTCCAATTGGGACCGGACCCGCCTCATCACCATTGCCAGCATATCGATGACGGTTGTTTTGGCGGTGATGGTTGGGTTGGGGGTGATGGCGGCGAAGATGACCGAGTCATTTGAACAGAGGTCACTCCGGCGGGAAAATAACCTCCTGATGAAGGAAGTTGCTGAGTTGCGGCAGGGGGTGGATGTGCTGAAAATGTCGATGGAATCCTTGGAAAAGACCGACGACATCCTGCGTATCATGGTGGATTTGCCGCCGTTGGACAAGGATGTGCGGGCGGTGGGTGTGGGTGGATCGATTCCTTATGATTTGTACCGACCTGACGATCCGGCGCAGGATATTATGCTGGATTTGGGAACGCTGGAGCGGGAAGTCAAACTGCAGTATGAAAGCTTTAATCAAATTCGGGAACGGATACAGGATAACGAGGATTTGATTCTCCATACACCGTCGATTTGGCCGGTGGATGGTGGGAGATTGACGGATTATTTCGGGAAGCGGCGGGATCCGTTTACCCGGAGAATTCGTCCCCATTATGGGATCGATATCGGCGCTAAACGCGGTACCCATGTGTATGCAACGGCTGATGGAGTGGTTAAAATCGCAAAGCGGAAGTACACGTTTGGGAAAGTGATTATCATCAATCACGGGTATGCTTTCGAAACGGTGTATGGGCATATGCATTCCTATGCAGTGACACCGGGTCAGAAGGTGAAGCGGGGAGATTTGATCGGTACGGTAGGAAATACAGGAAGGTCCACCGGACCACATCTGCATTACGAAATCCGCATCAATGGGACGGCAGTTAACCCGTTGGATTTCATGTTCGAAGGATATTCTTACAACCGGTAGCGCCTAAGCCACCACAAGGGATCTAACCTCTGGGTGCATGACGCCTGGAGGTTTTTTATATCTACCTCTCATGGTTGGATGCTGAGAATGGAATTAGTGTTTGTCAGTGCGTGTTTGATTGGGGTTAGATGCAGGTTCGATGGCGGGGATTGTTACCATCCGGATGTAGAAGACTGGCAGAAGGATCACGTGTTGCTGCCGGTGTGTCCCGAGCAATTGGGAGGGTTATCCACCCCTCGTCGGAGAGTGCACTTAGTGGGAGGCGATGGGTTTGATGTGTTAGCTGGGCGGGCACGAGTGTCCACCATTGACGGGAATGAGGATGTTAGCGAGCAGTTTGTGCGGGGGGCTCAGGAGGTGGCGAAGTTGGTGGAGCGTTATGAGATTAAACAAGCGCTGCTAAAGTCTAAGAGTCCATCGTGTGGGTGTAATCGTGTGGTAATTGAGGGAACGTTGCAATCCGGATCCGGCGTGACAGCGGCGCGATTAACACAAATAGGGGTAGAAGTTGTGGAGTTGTGAGCAATAATGGAAAAAGGCAACGATAGGCGAGGAGATTCAAGTGTCATACTACTGACCCGTCTCTACGAGCTATTCGAAAGGCGGTGGAGGTGCTGGAACGGGGAGGGGTAATTGTGTATCCTACCGACACAATTTACGGTTTAGGATGTGACCTGTTTAACAAGCGTGCTATCGAACAGATATACCGTATCAAGAAAAAATCCAAGTTTCATCCATTTAGTTTCGTGTGTGCCGATTTAAAGGATTTGAGCCGGTACGCCAGGGTCAGTACTCCGACGTATAAGATTATGCGGCGGCATCTTCCGGGACCATACACGTTTATCCTGGAAGCCACTCGGGAAGTGCCTCGGATGATGTTGACCAAGCGTCGCACGGTTGGAATCAGGATTCCTGATAACGTAGTGAGTCGTCTTTTGGTTGAGGAATTGGGGCGACCGATCATCTCTACCAGTGTACCGGTGGATCGTGTGGAGCTGCCGAATCATCCTGATTTTATCGAAGAGGCGTTAGGGAATCAGGTGGATTTGATCCTGGATGGTGGGGTGTTGGTGCAAAGCGTTTCCACCGTGATCGATATGACTGGAGAGTCTCCGGAAGTGATTCGGGAAGGCAGTGGTGATATCAGTTGGATAACTGAATAATTTTATTTGCTTGCCTATTATTGACTGTATTTGATGGGGGGGATGGCAGTATTATGAAGCATACGTTCATCATCAACGTGATCTTGGTACTATTGGCAGCCGGCTGTGCTCATAACAAGCAGATCAAGACACCTCCTCCAGAATTGCCCGTGGTGGTGTTGGAACATGTTGACGGCAGGGAAGATTGGGGGCGGTTATTGTCCATGGAAGAGGATAGCCTGGCAATTCGAGGTATGGATGATATGCAGTCGGTAAGTGTCGATCCTCGCGATATTGTAGCGGTTTATATTGTGGAACCGGAACCAGTGAATTATCCGTTGGCGATATTGGCGGGATTGGCAGTGATGGGGGGAACTTGGGGTGTGGTAGTGGCGGCTTATGATGGGGACACCTCGTCGGGATCAGTATTCCTAACCAGCTCGGTGGGTGTTTTGCCGGCGATATATGCAGCGGTGAGAGTGGCGGATTGGACCAGAGGGTTTCAGATTATTCCGTTGGACATTCGAGGACTAGATGGCAGGTTGGATATCAATCGCCTGCGTCAAGAGGTCACCAATTATATGATGAGTTCATAATTGGGACGTTCTACTATACTATTGCAAAATTCGCAAGGCTCCAAAAAAGCGCTTGCTTTTATGCGAAAAAGGTTTTAAATTTAAAGATGATACATCTCGGTTTTAATTTGTTGGATTAACATCGATAGGAGGTTCGGTGAACGTTTTGGTGCTGATTAAGCAGGTCCCTGATACCGAAGCCAGTATTCGGATTTCTCCGGATAGTAAAAGTGTTCCGACCGGGGATTTAAACTTAGTGCTTAATCCCTACGATGAGTATGCCGTTGAGGAAGCTCTCAAGGTTAAGGAAAGTCTAGGTGGGGAAGTAACTGCGGTTTGTTTGGGGGGAAGCGATGCGGTTAAAGCGATACGTACTGCCATGGCGATGGGGGTGGATAAGGGTATTCATTTGGAAGTGGAAAGTCCATGGGACGCCGGTGCCATTGCCAAAGCACTGGCTAATGTGGTCAAGGATCAGCCGTGCGATCTGCTGCTGTGCGGAAAACAGGCGGTGGATTACGACAATTCCCAAGTGGGACCGATGGTTGGGGAATATTTAGGTTGGCCAAGCGTGTCGGTGGTGACGAAATTAGAGGTCTCGGAAGACAAGGTAGTGGCGCATCGGCAGGTGGAAGGGGGGACGGAAATAGTGGAATCGCCGTTGCCGGTGGTGGTCACGGCTCAGAAGGGACTTAACGAACCGCGGTATGCATCGCTAAAGGGCATTATGATGGCGAAGAAGAAGCCGTTGGACATGGTGGATCCCGGGGTACTGGAAGACCGGATTGAAGTTCTAAAATTGGAATATCCACCGGAACGGAAAGGCGGTAAGATCATCGGTGAAGGTGTGGAAGCGGTGCCGGAGCTGATTCGGGTGCTGAAAGAGGAAGCAAAAATTCTGTAAAGTAATAATCCTGTTTGGAGAAGATACTTGAGCGTATTGGTTTTTGCGGAACAACGGGGAGGTGAACTACGGAAAGTGGCGTTTGAAGCCACATCTCAAGGTCGGCGGATTGCGAATGCGCTAGGGGTGGATTTAGTGGTTGCTCTGTTGGGGGATGGGGTGGATGGATTAGCAGGGGAATTGTCACAATGTGGTGCTGGGAAGGTATTGGTGGCGAACCATGGAGAGCTTGGCAAGTACAGCACAGAAGGATATGCCTTTGTATTGAAGCAAGTGGTGGATGCAGTTGCGCCGTCGGTGATTATTCTATCCGCCAGCGCCATGGGAAAGGATTTAGCGCCACGGTTAGCTGCCAGGATCGATGTACCGCTGTTTTCGGATGTGACTGGTATGGCTATTGAGGGCAATGATGTGGTAATTACTCGTCCGATTTTTGCGGGGAAAGTGATTATGACTGCCAAAGCAGCAGTCAGTCCGGTGTTTGTAACAATTCGCCCAAAGTTGTTTGCAGCGGAATCTCTGGATGGTGGTGGCGCTGCCGCAGAGGCATTTCCAGTGGATATTCCCGAAGGTACTATCAATGCCCGTGTGGTAGAGATTAAGGTTGAGAGCGGTGGCAAGATGGATTTGACGGAAGCGGATGTGATTGTGTCCGGCGGCAGGGGGATGAAAGGACCGGAAAATTTTCATTTGGTGGAAGAATTAGCCGAAGCGCTGGGGGGGGTGGATGGTGCGTCCCGGGCAGCGGTGGATGCGGATTGGCGTCCTCACAGTAAGCAAGTGGGTCAGACCGGGAAGACGGTATCGCCCACTTTGTATGTCGCCTGCGGCATTTCGGGTGCAATTCAACATTTAGCGGGGATGTCATCCTCGAAGTACATAGTGGCAATCAACAAGGATCCCGACGCTCCGATTTTTAAAGTGGCGAATTGGGGCATTGTTGGCGATGCTTTGCAAATATTACCAGCATTGTTGAAAGCAGTGAAAGAATCCTAATAACCTCCGGAAACTGCAAACTGTGGATTTAGCATTGGAGGACAACAGGGTCTCTGGTAGATGTGTAAAAATCCTCTAATTGAAGTAATGTGATTATGAGTGAGACTTTGCCGGCTCACGGCACCCGTGAGCCGGCATCACATAACCGCCGAATTATGCGTTTTCTGGTGGTGGTAGTGTATTGTATCCTCTTTTTTGTATGTACTCTGGTGGCGGTCGGAGCAGAGGATGTGGTTGAGCCGATACAACAGGCTTACGATGAGGGGGATATCGACCAGGCGGAATATCTTGCCTTGAAGGCACTGCAACACCCTGAGTCGTTAACTTTCGATCAAGTACAGGAAATTCATAAGCTTCTGGCGTTTTGTTATGTGGCTCTTGATGACCGGGAATCCGCCAAAGCGGAATTTCTGGAAGTGTTGGAGATCAATCCGCGTATGACGTTGGATCCCATGTATGTTTCGCCGAAGATAATCTCGGTTTTTGAGGAAGCGCAGCGGGAATTCCGAACCAGACCACCGGAAGAAAAAACGTTTGACCCGAAGGCGGTACAGCTTCGGGCATCGTTGCGGTCGTTGATTCTTCCCGGTTGGGGGCAATGGAAAAAGGGACAGAGAACAAGGGGTTACGTATTCTTGGCTGCTCAGGGGATTACATTGGGAGCATGGATCGGCTTAGCGGTGCATACCAACAGTCTGAGGGATGATTACCGCAGCAAAACCATTCCGGGGGAGATTGAAAGCAGCTATCAGGATTACAAGGATGCCATGCGGTTCAGAAATGTGATGGGTATAGCAGCATTGGTTATTTATGTGGGTGCGTTTTTTGATACAATTTACGGTCCTGCACCAGAGCCACCGACTGCGTTCTCGATGCAGGTAGATCGGACCGGTACTCCGCGTGTAGCGCTGACGATTGCATTTTGATTGAGTTGACAGTTCTGCATTAACTGCACGCTAACCGCATATTTTGCGGTTTTTCTGCTTTTAAGATGCGTGATATTTAAGAACTTATGTTGGCATAGTATTTGTGATTTTAAGTTCTGATGAGAGGGTGATAATGTTCTGCGGTTAAGCGTTGTTTTTCCACAGAATAGGAAAATATAAGGAACTCAGTATGGTAAAATTATCCACTTCTATCCTGGTCGTGTGCTTGTGGATTGGGCTGGTTACTATTTCAGCCACCGCGCAGGAGTACATCCATGGACCGTTATCGGGGACATTGGGACCCGGAACCTACATCGTGGATGGGGATATTCAGGTTAACGAGGGTGATGTATTGACGATCAATCCCGGTACAACTTTACTGCATGCCGGGCATTTCACGTGGCGCATTCAGGGGGAAATTGATATGATGGGAACCGCCGATGACGTAATCGTCTTTACCCGGCAGCAACCCATCGAGAGCCACCTTTGGGGCGGCATACGGTTTGACAACAGCGCTTCGGCAAACAGCGAACTGCAATGGTGTGTGTTCGAAGCGTGTTTTAATATCACTTATCCCGAACATCGTGGTGGGGCGATTTTTATCGATAGTGTTAGTGTTCGGATCAGCAATTGTACCATTTCATATTGCGAATCTATTGAGGGCGGCGGGATCTATGTAAGTTTTGCGGATTCGCTGATCATTGAGAATTGCCGGTTCATAAACAATGTCTCCGAGAATGGGGGTGCGATATTCTTAAACGAGTGCGATGGGGTGACTGTAACTAATTGTATCTTTAGCGGGAATGCAGCCACCAGCACGTGAGGTACCTGTGGAGGTGGCGGGGTCCGCTGCTACTATTCTGAAGCGATCTTCGAAAGAAACGTGTTCTGGGCTAATCGAGCCGCATATCACGGTGGTGCTATTAAAGTGATCGGTTGTTCACCGGTGTTTAGCAACAACACGGTTGCATTCAACCGCAGCATGTATTCCGGACCGTCATCCATGGGTGGCGGTATTCATGCCTGGGACAATTATGCCAGCATTTCCGGTGTAAATAATATCGTGTATTACAACACGGCGGACGCCGATCCGGAAGCTTTTGGAACCCTGGAATTTACGTACACTTGTATTTCGACAGGATTGCCGGGGATTGGCAATATCAACGATGTTCCTATGTTTACCGACACCACCTCGGGTGACTTGACTTTGCAGGAACAATCTCCATGTATCGATGCTGGTGATCCTACCGGTCCACTGGACCCAGACAGTACCAGGGCGGATATGGGGGCGTTGTACTATCACCAGTATTCGGGCATTGAGGACAATTCTACTCTGGTAACTCCTGCTGAATTCGCATTGCTGCCGAATTATCCCAATCCTTTTAACCCGGAAACCCGGTTGAGGTTTTCCGTCCCTAACGTTAGCCACGTGACGTTGACGGTGTTTGATATTACAGGTCGTCAGGTTGCTGTGGTGGTGGATGGTGTGGTATCATCAGGGATTCACCAGTATATTTGGGATGCTGGAGGGTTTCCGTCAGGAATATATTTCGCTTATTTAACTGCCAACAGCGAATATCAGCTACAGAAGCTGATATTAATCAAATAATTACAGTCAAATATTGTTAAGCCTCCAACTGTGGAGGCTTTTTTTTGATGCAATCTTCCTGTTTCGTTGCATCCGATGCACCAACCGTGCATAATTTGCACAGGTGTGTTGGTATAGGTATTTGAAAAATAATAGTTTAGCTGTGGCATGCAATTTGCCCCAATAGTGATTAGTTGCCATAATAATCACCCGAATATAGGGTGAGGAAAAAATTAAAAACGGCGAGCCGACGCACAGCGACTGGCTTGGGTAACGATTATTAATCACGGATCGCCGTTAAAAAACACCGATTATCCCAATCGGTGTTTTTGTTCTGTTTCCTGTTGACTTTTTCTAAAAAAGGATTTATATTACATGACAATTTTCTCGTGAATTTTGGCACAATTTGGGATTTGATATCCCGAAGAATTGAGGTTGATAGCATAGAGAGGTTCTTTGGCTGAGAAAACCCTTGGCGAACGCGCAATAATTCTCACTGTGGGAAGATTTGTAGCAGTGGTTGTGGGTATTATGATCCCCATTGTGTTTGTGAGGGTGTTTTCACAGACGGAGTTCGGCGCCTATCGTCAGATTAACCTTGCGATAATAACGGTTGTAGGGATATTAACTTTTGGGTTCCCTCATAGCCTCTACTATTTCTTTCCGAAATATCCTGCCAAACGAAGGAGATTTGTTAGCCAAGCCTTATACAGCCAGATTGTTCTTGGCATTATCTTCGTGATATTCACGATGTTTTCTGGTGAGGCATTGGCGAAGTTTTTCAAACACGACATATTCCGTACTGCCAGTCCTCTAATTGGACTAACTGCTCTTTTTCAACTGATTCGACATTTCTTGGAAACCGTACTGATTGTGGAAAAACGGGTGTCATGGGCATCGTTGTACATCGTTGGGCATGTTATTTTTCGTGGGTTATCCTTGGTGCTGGTGGCATTGTTCAGTCGATCGCTTTTAGCAATTGTTTATACCCTGATGATTTACGAATTCATCGGATTTGTTTTCGTTATGGTCTATACCGCCATCAGATATGGTGTCTTTCGGTTTCCCATGTCACGGGAATCGTATATGGAACAGGGACGATATGCGTTTCCTTTCGGATTTGCGCGTACTGTTGCGGGTTTAACCCAACAGTTGGATCATTTTCTGATTGTTGGTTATTATAATCCAGCTGGTTTTGCATTGTTTTCCCAGGGTGCGTACCCGCTGCGGTTTTTCCGAATTCCCCACCGGTCTATTTTCGATATAGTCATTCCGAATGTAGTGACTTTGGTGACGGAAGAACGGCGGAAAGAGTTGATCCGGTTTTGGCGTGACTTGGTGTTCAAGTTGGGGATCATCAC
>CBDVBD010000114.1:0-10708 GCA_965372135.1 uncultured bacterium
GAGTATCGGCATGATTATATTCTTTGTCCTCGCGATTATTGCTGTTTTCGGCGCATTGATGGTGGTGACGCGGAAAGGTTACGGCAAGCGCAGTTCCATCGAGGATTACCGGGTGACCAAGCGTGGTGCAATGGGAGTGATTACGGTGCGAACTACTGATAAGATTGGAGATATGATTGCGATTATGGAGGTGGTGGATCAGGATGATTTGATGATAATTACCACTAATGGGGTAGTAATCCGGCAGGGTATTGCCCTGATTCGGACGATAGGTCGAGCGACGCAGGGAGTACGGCTGATCCGTCTGGATGAAGGGGACTCAATAGCTGATATTACTAAAGTTGTACGGGAGGACGAGGAGTCTGAAGAGTTGAATAGCGGCAACGGACCTAAATTTACCCTCGAGGAAAATTCTGAAGCAGAAAGCGAAGAAAAAAGCGAAGAAAACGAAGAAAATGGGAAAGAAAACGAAAAGAATAGCGAAAAAAGTGACTAAAAAATGCGAAAGCGTAATTTGATTATATGTAATGCATGCTCGAGATAATTATAAAATGATTGTAATGGGGTAATTCCGTAAAACGCGTCAAAATTGTCTTCTTGGAGGGATTTCGATGAAAGAGGTTTTTACTGGTCTCCTCATAGTTTTGATTCTATTTTCATACGTTATTGCTCAGCAGAGCATTGATGTTTTGGTCGAAGGTATATCCGACGGCGCAAGAAACTCTCAGCAGCAAGACCGTGATGAAGCGATCCTGGATGCGAAGTTGAAAGCCATCGAACGCGCCGGTGTTTCCATCGAAGCGGTTACTGTGATGGAGAATTTCAAACTGAAGAGCGATTGGGTGAAAGCCAAAGCTGATGGAGTAATATTACCGGGATTTCAGATTCTGGACCAAGGATATGGTGCGGATGGATTGTATCATGTGGTGCTGTCCGGAAAAGTGTCAAAAGATGGAGAAGCAGCAGGAGACAGCGAAGGTGACAGGAAATTTCGAATGGCGAAGCTGCTGCTGGAAACTGATAAGAACAGAGCCTTAGGGCTTCTCCGTGAAGTGGTTGACAATTATCAGGATTGTTCTTCTGCAGATGATGCTTTGTATAATCTAATCATCAATGCTGACAGCAAACTGCAAGAAGACGAATATTTAATCAAATTGAAAGCATATTACCCCAAAAGTTCTTATATAGCAAGGGCAGAGATTTGGATAAATGAGGCAAGTTGGAGTAATATCACAGCTCCCATCCATTGGATACGTATCCCCGGCGGCTCGTTTATGATGGGATCACCGTCTACTGAAGAAGGTAGGGATTCCGATGAAGGTCCCCGGCATCGAGTGACTGTCCAGCCATTTTATATGATGACCACCGAGGTGACTCAGGCGCAGTGGATAGCGGTGATGGGAAATAACCCATCTCATTTTAAAGGAGATAATCTGCCGGTGGAAAATGTATCTTGGAATGACTGTCAGGAATTTTTTAAGAAGCTGAACCAGAATGATCAGGGGAAGGGATACCGGCTGCCCACGGAAGCGGAATGGGAGTATGCCTGCCGGGCTGGGACTACAACCCGATTCCACAATGGCGACAACATCAGCGACTTCAACCGAGTAGCATGGCATTTAGGAAATTCTGAAAGTAAAACTAATCCAGTGAGCGGCAGACAGCCAAATGATATGGGGTTGTACGATATGCACGGGAATGCGTGGGAATGGTGTGAGGATAGATATCACCCTTCGTACCATGATGCACCCACTAATGGTAGTGTCTGGTTGTCGGGCGGTAGCGGCAGCCGCGTTTTGCGGGGCGGTTCGTGGAACCATAGCAGTTCTCAAGCACGATGTGCCAATCGTAGCTACGGCGATCCATCGAACCAGTATAGCTACATAGGTTTCCGTTGCGCACGAAATCCTTGACACTTGTTTTCTTGGTGGTTGGGGTCGGGAAGTTAGCAAGTTAGCAAGTGTGAAAGGGATCAATTCGCCCATGGCGGACAAGGTTTGCAAGTTTAAGACCGCCAGGGTACTCTGCCAGCTGGCGGATTAAAACCTGGCGGGAATAAAAGACTCGACACTCATCATCAGCAATTTCCTGCTGAGGACAGTCGAGGGGTAAGATTTTGTGGAGGTGGATTATGAAACGGGTAGTATGTTCTTTGACATTGATTGTTTTCGTGGCAACAATGCTGTTTGCTCAGCCTGTTCCGGACACGTTGTGGACGCAACATTACCAGTACACAAACTGGGTTTTTGGTTCGGATGTAGCCTTCGGCATTTGCCAAACATCAGATAACGGTTATATCATAAGCGGCTCCACAGAATCATCCACTGCGTACCATTCGGAAATGTACCTCTTGAAAATCGACTCCAATGGAGAAATTCTATGGGAACGAATCCATGGCGGTCCTTGGAACGATTGGGCGACGTCCATCTTGCAGACTGCTGATCTTGGATATATATTCACCGGGATGAGTGCGGTAACTATGACTGATTATGACCTATGTTTGACAAAACTCGACTCTCTGGGAGACACACTGTGGGTAAGGATGTTTGGAGGAGCCGAACGTGACGAGGGCGAGGAGGTTCAAATAGCGGCTGATGGTGGATACATTGTTGCTGGATGGACCTGGTCTTTTGGGTCGGAGATGAGTGATTGTTATGTCGTAAAAACATCAAGTGACGGAAGTCTCGATTGGTCTCAAACATATGGCGGTCCTGACTGCGAATATGCAATGTCTATAGATCAGGCATCTGACGGGGGATACATCATTGGCGCGATCACTGGATTCTTTGTCAATTATGATTATTATGTAATCAAGATCAATTCTCGCGGTACAGTGATCTGGGACAGCACTTATGGGGGACCGGGTTCAGACATGGCGTATTCCGTTACCCAGACAAACGACGGAGGTTATATCATCGCCGGGCATTCCAATTCGTTCAGCACTTCGGGAACATGGGAATGCTATGTTGTGAAAATCGATAGTATCGGGCAAACACAATGGACTCAGACAATTGGACAGGAATTGACGGACTTTAGAGTCTATAGCGTTCAACAAACAGACGACGGTAGGTACATGATCGCGGGGGAAGTGGAATATTTGTATCCGAGTGATGTTGATTACTTCCTGGCAAAATTGGATTCAACGGGTGACACACTATGGACTCGAACGTATGGGGGTTTTGAAATCCAACGTGCCTATGTCGGCATACAAACCACCGATGGAGGGTACATCCTCGCTGGGGAAGATTTCTACTACGATGTTGAAGGCGATGTTTACGTAGTAAAAACCGAGGCAGATCAATGTCAGATGCCTTACATAGTGGTGTCGGACGACAGCTTGGATTTTGGGTTTGTTTTGTTGGAGCAGCCGGAGGAACTGTGGTTGACAATTTACAATTTCGGAGATACCACCTTGGTGTTGAACGATATTTATGCCAGTCAGCACTGTTTTGGTACGTTGTGGAATCCAGCGGATAGTTTGGTAAGTCCAGGGGATAGCCTGGCGATCACGGTATTCTTCTCTCCTGATGATAGTATTGCTTACGAAGAAACACTGACCATAGATAACAATGATCATTTGGTTGAAGTGCAGCTTCGCGGTTACGGGGTATGCTATGAGGCAACTTTAAGTGAATTTTCTAAGCTACCGGAAACGTATGTGTTAAGGGGAGCGTATCCCAATCCGTTTAACGCCAATACCATAATATCGTATGATGTTCCTATGGTTGGAGCGATGCAGATTTCAGCGTATGATGTGTTGGGGAGGAAGGTGGTGACATTGATAGATGAGGAGGCTGGGGTCGGCAGATATCAAGTGGTGTGGGATGCGGGGGATCTGCCCAGTGGGGTTTATTTTGTGCGGATGGTGGCGGGGGATTTTCGGCAGGTGAGGAAGGTTGTTTTATTGAAGTAATCAAGTGTGAAAGGGATCAAGGGAGCAAGAAAGAGATTGCTTCTCCCGATAAGTCGGGATCGCAATGACGGGCTGGAAGCCCTATTAACGGACTTGAATACGGGAAGCATGCTTCCCGAAAACAAAGCGCCCTCAAGGGCGCACTCCAAAGAAAGAATGTCAGGATCGCATCCCGCTTAGGCGGGACTGACCTACAACAACATTCACGGGCGAGATGCCCGTGATATAGTATCGAATACAGGAAGCAAGTTTTCTGTAACAAGGCGCCCTCAAGGGCGCACTCCAAAAACTGAAATCGGGTGGTAATAACAGAGGTAATTATGAGGGTTGAATTAAAATATATTTGTTTGTTGTTATCTTTGTTGGTGATTGTATTTGGAAGTGTGGGGTATGGGCAGGCACCGGATACGTTGTGGACCAGGGCGTATGGGAGTCCGGGGATCGAAGAAGCGTTTTCGGTGAAACAGACATCAGACAGCGGGTATATTATTGCCGGACATACTCGAGTGGGAATTGGCAGCAGTCCGGATGTGTATTTAGTGAAAACCGACGCCGATGGGGATACGTTGTGGACCGGAAGGTATGATTGGGGGGAGAGTAATTCGTATTATACTGTGATGCAGACATCGGATGGAGGGTATGTGGTGGTGGGATCGCATGGGGAATTGGTGATTCCCAATTACGATGTGTACACGGTGATAATGAAAACGGATTCGTTGGGGGGAGAGGTTTGGACGCAGACATTTGGGGAGGGGAATTACAGCACCGATTTTTGGGCGTATGATGCAGTACAGACGGATGACGGAGGATTTGCGGTTTCCGGCAGGTTGTATTCTACCACATCGGAAGTGCTGTTAATCAAGACGGATAGTTTGGGAGGGGAAGAATGGTCGAGGACGTATCCTAACGGCAGTTATGGGTGGTCGGTGATGCAGACAAATGACGGGGGGTTCGTGGTGGTGGGAGTTACGTCATCATCGTTTCCTGGTGGGACGAATTTCTATATGGTGAAGACTGATGCCAATGGGGATTCGATATGGACAAGGTCTTATGGTGGGGATGGTAACGAAAAGGCGTATTCGGTAGTGCAGACGGATAATGGAGGGTATATTTTGGCGGGGTACACCGATTCTTTTGGTGCAGGAGCCTGGGATTTTTATGTGGTGAAGACCCGAGATATTGGGGATACGTTGTGGAGCCGGACTTACGGGGGCGTAGCGAACGATGTAGCGTATCAGATCCGGCAGGTTTCGGATGGGGGGTATATTATGGCGGGGTACGAAGTGTCCAATGTAACATGGGAGTATAACCAGCGGGTGATAAAGATCGATGGTGATGGGGAAGTGGAATGGGGGGCTGTTTACGGCGGGGGCAGTGATGATGAAGCGTATGATGTAGTGCAAACATCGGATGGGGGGTATATTGTGGCGGGATTTACGGCGTCGTACGGTGCTGGGGATCGGGATTTTTATGTGGTGAAGATTGGTCCGGATGAACCGAGTGGGATGCCATTGGCGGGAACTGATGTTTTGCCAATAGAGTATGTGTTACATCCAGCGTATCCGAATCCGTTTAATGCGCAGGCGACGATTCGGTATGATGTGCCGGTGAATAGGGTAGTTGGGATAGCGGTGTTCGATGTATTGGGGAGGAAGGTGGTGACATTGATAGATGAGGAGGCTGGGGTCGGCAGATATCAAGTGATGTGGGATGCGGGGGATTTGCCCAGTGGGGTGTATTTTGTGAGGATGGAAGCGGGGGATTTTCGGCAGGTGAGGAAGGTGGTGCTTTTGAAGTGATCAAGTGTGAAAGGGATCAAGAGAGCAAGAAAGAGATTGCTTTCCGCCGGTCGGCGGATCTTCGACGCGTTGCTCGCAATGACGGGGTTA
Organism: uncultured bacterium; assembly: GCA_965372135.1. Classification (GTDB taxonomy): domain Bacteria; phylum Electryoneota; class RPQS01; order CBDVBD01; family CBDVBD01; genus CBDVBD01. Next base: position 5,803 of record CBDVBD010000114.1, read on the forward strand.
TAAGCCCATGTGACGTATCTGAATTCAGGAAGCAGGCTTCCTGTATACAAAGCGCAAGCAAGCTTGCGCACTCCAAAGAATAATTACATAGAGGGTTAGAAAGAAGAGAACTGTGATTAGGAAAATTGCTATTTATATGATGTTGGGATTGTTGGGTGTTGTAAGCATGTTATGGGGGGATGTGACGCCCAGGGGAACGGAAGGGACGTTCGATTTAGTGACGTGGAATATCGAGCAGTTTCCTAAAGAAGGACAAGCCACCATCGATACGGTGCGGAATATCATTTTAGGACTGCAGGTGGATGTGATTGCGGTGCAGGAAATTACCGATACGGTGGCGTTTCGTAATTTAGTGAATTCGTTGGAAGATTGGGAAGGAGTTCATGCCGATGATAATTCACATTTATGGACGGGGATTTTGTATCGCACCGATCAGGTGACGGTGTCGAATTTGGAGATGTTGTTTCCCAACCAGTGGTACCCGTTTCCCCGACCGCCGTTGATGGCTTGGGTGGAATGGGAACATGGGCAGCAAGTGTTTGACTTTCATTTAATTGTGTGGCACCTGAAAGCGATGGGCGGTTCTGAAAACATCGACCGCCGCCGGCAGGCATGTACGTTAATGAAGAATTTCATCGACCAGTGTATCGGTGAAGAGTGGGATCCAGATTTTATTATTGCCGGAGACTTCAATGACGAGATCGATGATCCGCCAGAGACCAATTCATTTACGGTGTTTTTGGATGATAGTGCGCATTATCAGTTCCTGACTATGCCATTGGCGGGGAATCCGTGGTGGGCGTCGTATCCGTCTTCGGGATCGTTGATCGATCACATCTTGGTGACCGAAGATGCTTTGGGCGAATACGATGGTGGTTGGACGGAAACGTTGCGGTTGGAGCAGGAAGTGCCGTATTATTCGTACTACGTGTCCGATCATCGTCCGGTAATGTCGCAATTCCCGGTGGATATGTCAGGTGTGGTTTCGGAGGTTGGGACGGAAATGCCGATGACGGCACGAGTGGTTGGTGCGTATCCCAATCCGTGGAATCCGGGGACTAAGATTGAATACGAATTGTCGTCGCCATCAAATGTGAAGTTGACTGTTTATGATTTATTGGGTCGGGAAATTAGGGAATTGGTAGATGATTTTCGGCAAGCGGGAAGTCATAAAGTTCAATGGGACGGATTGGACAAAAGTGGTCAACGTGTGTCCAGCGGTGTGTATTTTATCTGGCTAAATGCTGGACAGCAAACGTCATTTGGGAAGATTGTGCTGCTGCGTTAGAAATGAAAAAATATGTATTTTCGCACTTGCGCACTTGTGAAAAATTTATTAAATTTCAGGAAATAAATAGACGGCATGGAGACAGGGAGGAAAAATGGTAAAAATTTCCGACGCTACTGTAAAGCGGTTATCGCGTTATTATCGGTCGTTAGCAACGGCTATTCGGAACGATATGCAGACCATCTCCAGCGACGAGATTGCCAAGATGAATGGGTTGACCGCGGCGCAGGTCCGCAAGGATTTGTCGTTTTTTGGAGCGTTTGGGCGGCGAGGCTTGGGATACAATGTGATTGATTTGCACCGGAACATTTCCAGGATTTTGGGATTGCATCGCGACTGGAATGTGTGTTTGGTGGGGGCGGGTAATATTGGCACGGCGCTGGTGCATTTCAAACAGTTTCACCAGCAGGGTTTTCATATTAAATTAGTGATGGATAATAAACCCAAGAAATTCGGGCGTGATTTGAAGGGGGTTATCGTGCAGGATTTTGCCAACGCCAAAGAATTGATTAAGCAAGAGAAGGTCAAAATAGCAATAGTTGCCGTTCCAGCACATGCTGCACAAAAAGTGGTGGATGTTTTGGTGGATGCGGGGATTAAGGCGATATTGAATTTTGCGCCGGTGTCGATTTTCGTGCCACGTGGGGTGACGGTCCGTAATGAGAATATGGCGATTGAGATGGAGGCGTTAAGTTACGCATTGACTAATAAGCGGCGCTAGTTTGATCGAGGGGACGATTTCGGATTTATAGGAATACCGGCAGATGAATCGTCTGCCGGTTTGTGTTTGTTTCAATTGATTATCGGTCTATCGGTTATATGAAGATTACGTGTATACAGTGTCAGTTGTCGCGGTTTCCGGACCCGAAGGAACAGTGTTATAAAACCGGCGGATTGGTGTGTACGGTGGATAATGCCAATGTGGGGAAGTATGATGAGTGCCGGTTTGAGGAAGGGACAGCGGAACCTCGAAACAATTTTAAATTTTGAGTTTTGAATTTTGAATGTGTTGGGTTTCAGGAAACCCGACCTACGATGACCCCCCTTATGCTCCCCCCTCTAAGGGGGGGATAAGATCAAAACGGGTGACCGGCGGACAGGTAGAAGATATCGGTTTCGGAATAGTCGCCAGCCGGGATCAGATGTCCCCAGGTGGCGGTGATGGGTCCTAAGATGGTGTTCAGACCGAAGGATGCGCCGACGCCCTGCAGGAAATCTTCGGGGCGCACCGAATATTCGGCGCCATTCCAGACACCGCCGGTGGTGTAGTGCGCCAATAAGTAGGCGTCAGCCAGGAAGCGGCTGATGAGGTCGAATTGATAGGTGACGCTGAAATTAACGCGTGCGTTGCCCACTAATTCGCCTTCATGCAAGCCCAACAGGCTGTGCTGCCCGCCCAGGCGGAATTTTTCGGAATGGGGTATGGTGGCGTCTGCGACACCCCAGAGGAGGTGGAGTCCCAGGACATGACGGCGGACGACTTCCATATAGCTGTCGAACAACCAGTTGGTTTTTACGTAACTGGCGTCGGATGTTAAATATTTCCCTGACGATTGGTACAGAAAGGAGAAGCGGGAACCCTGGGTGGGAAAGTAGGTGCGATCCTGGGTGTCGATGGCGGCGCGAAGTTCGATCATCGCCAATCCTAAGTCGTGTTCCTGCCCGACATATGATGATAGTGCGCGTTCGGCACGGAGTCCGCCGCTGATTTGTCCCCATCGTCCGGTTTGTAAGCCCAGTGCGAAGGCTCCGCCGGTGCGTTCGAAATCATATCCGCCGGTTTTGTCGTGGTTGTAGTCTCGGAGATACCATTCTGTGCGGCGATGGTAGCCGCTGATTTCTGCGGATAGATAACTTTGGGCGATGCGGTCGGAAGTCAGAGACGCCTGGTATAATTCGTCTTTTTCGCCGTATTTACCGAACAGATCGAAGCGGACATGCAGCCCGAACAGGTTGTCGTCCAGGAATTCCAGGAAGGTAGCGCCGCGACGCTCCAAGTCCACCCGGGCACCCCATCGAATCTGCCGGGTTTCCCGTTCTTTGACCTGAAGGTGGATACAAACTCCTCCTTTGGTGCGTTCCGTGGTTACAAAGACACTCTCGAACAGTTCGCTGGCATAGATTTGCCGAATACCACGTTCAACTTCGTCCACCATATATATATCGCCTATAGTTAATGGGAAATCCCTAAGCACTCCCCAGCGGTGGGTGCGTTCAAGTCCTTCTACAACGATTTCTGTGATGATGCCTTCGTTGATGATGACAGTCAGCTGTCCGGTGGTTTCGTCGAAGATAGTAGAGTCGATTCTGGCTTGCGTGGCGCCTATGGCACGATAACGACCCAAAACGCGGTGCTTATATTGCTGTGCCCAAAGACTATTGCTTGTATCGGGTAATTCTTGGGGGAATACATCTAACAATTCATCATCACTAAGATAAGTGTTCCCCTGAACGGTAATGGATCTGACATCAAGGATTTCGCAATGTATGGAAGAGGGGAGAATAGATATTTTGAGCGGTTCCAATAATACTCGAATTTCAGAGATTTTGGCTTTTGTGGCTTGGTAACCGGCGTTGATAATGCTTTCCAGGGCATAGAAATCGGTGGAATTTTGGGTGGCGACATCGGGGGTGATTATAATATCAGCAAGCTCTAAGTTGTCCCGATTGTCATCCTGCTGCATTATGGTGGTGACGCGGTCAGCGATTTCCCAGGGAATCTTAGGGGTACGGAAGTCGATGCCGGGAGCCGAAGTGTTGACGGCTACCACTATGTCAGCGCCTTCGTCTCTGGCTGTGATTACGGGGATATTTTCCCGGACGCCGCCATCGACCAGCAACATACCGTTATATTCCATGGGGGTAATTATTAGCGGCATGGACATGGATGCGCGCAGCGCCGCCACCAGGCTGCCTTTGCGGAACACGATTTTCCTTCCGGTGTATAAGTCGGTGGCGATGGCACGGAAGGTGATTTTCAGGTGGTCGAAATCAGGGTATGGGTGATATGGAGCGCGTTCCGTCAGCCCTACCAGGCGCTGGGTTAGCAGATGTCCAGCAGTTAAGCCTAAGGGTATTTCCGGCTGGAGTTTTCGGAATCGTAGCTGCAAAATATGGCGGCCGTGTATGCGTTTTTGGGTTAGGAATAAGCTGCTGCGAGCAGGTTGGTCGAAAAATATCTCTTCCCAATTGGTATCGAGGATCATTTGACGTAATTCGGCAGCAGTGTATCCTGAGGCGTACAATCCACCAATCAGGGCTCCTATGGAGGTGCCGACGATTAAATCGATAGGGATTTGTTCCTCTTCCAAGGCTTGGAGAACACCAATTTGGGCAAAGCCGCGGGATCCGCCACCGGATAGTGCCAAGGCAATTCCACGAGCATAGTGTTCCTGATGTGATTGGTGCGGATCATTGGATTTTAGGGTGTCGCCGGGATCAGGAACGTTAAGTTTAACAGTCGGCGTAGTGCCGGTTGATGTCCCTGTTATCGTTACCAGAGTTAGGACTGTGATGATGTAATATGTCCAGGCTCGGATGTGCATCAGTATCGGTATAGATGTTATGTAATCCAGTAGACTTTTGAGTGATAAGATAACTTTATAACAGCTTAATGTC
>CBDVBD010000115.1:0-10631 GCA_965372135.1 uncultured bacterium
CATGCAGATCAGGATCCCCTGACAATGAGAGCATAAAACGTAGTGAACCCTGATACAAAAAACATCTCCCTTTTGAGCCTTGGCTGCCCTAAAAACCAAGTGGACAGCGAAGTCCTGCTCGGGCACCTGAAAAGCGATCACTTCCAACAGGTACAAGACCCTAACCTGGCTGATATCATGATTATCAACACCTGTTCCTTTATCCAGGACGCCATCCGTGAATCCATCAGCGAAATATTGCACGGCGCCAAATGGAAAGAGCAGCGACCGGGTCGTAAATTATTTGTAATGGGCTGTCTCCCTGCACGATATCCGGAAGAGCTAGCTCCGGAACTACCCGAAGTAGACGGTTTCTTTAACATCGGTGATGTCAATGGGATCCTGCAAGCTCTGAATGCAACCCCTGCGTTAGCCGATAATGATTATTTCGCAAAGCGACGCCTGCTATCACCGTCCCATTACGCCTACTTGCGAATCGCTGACGGCTGTTCCCAGGGATGTCGATACTGCGCCATCCCCAAAATCCGCGGACCTTATCGCAGCCGAACTCCCGATGACATCCTGAAAGAAGCAAACAAGTTGGTAGCATCTGGCGTGGTCGAATTGATTATTATTGGACAAGAAATCACCAGCTACGGAACCGACCTAAAACCCCGATCTGACCTCCTATCGTTACTGCACGACATCTCGCAGATCGACGGTCTCCAATGGATTCGCTTAATGTACAATCACCCCCCAATCATGACCGACGAAATGATCACCGGGCTGAGCAATATAGAAAAACTATGTAAATACTTGGACTTCCCCATTGAACATGCTTCCGATCACATGCTTAAAGCAATGGGACGCAAAACAACGGTGAAAAGAATCACAGAACAAATCAACCTGCTTCGCCAGACAATGCCGGATATTACGTTACGCACATCCGTAATCGTAGGGCATCCCGGCGAAGGTGAAACTGAATATTCCCAACTGTTGGACTTCTTGGATGAAATCAGATTCGATCACCTCGGCGTGTTCGCATACTCACCGGAAGAAGGAACGCCCGCGATTGAATTACCGGGTTTCGTGTCCCCGGACGTTGCTTTAGATCGGCGCGATCAGCTTATGATGCTTGCCCAGGAATGGGTGGAAGAGCGAAATCAGCGCAAAATAGGTCAGTCAAAGGAGATCCTGATTGATGAAACCGACCCCGACAAAACTGTATCGATTGGCAGAACCGAAGGAGATGCCCCGGAAATTGACGGCACTGTCATCATCCAACAACCGATTGAACCGGGAAGCTTTATATCCGTAAAAATCACCGGACATCAAGGATTCGACCTTCAAGCAAAAACCCTCAATCAAAGGGAACTAAGTGAATATGCCCATTGAAAAATCAACACTTAAAATAGCATTTTACCTAATAGTGTTAGTAATTATCTGCGGTTGCGCAGGCTCCTTTCAACCGGGAGAACGCCCCGGCGACCAGCAATTAGGAAAACCCGTATTCGATTATGAAATACATCGCCTTCTGTCGGCAGAACCCGCCACCACTGACCTATTGGTCCTGCTGCAAATACCGTACGACAACTTACAGTTCCTGAGAGAAGAGGACACCTTCAAAGCCCGATATGAAATCATGGTCGTGGTAACTGATACCACCGGTATGGTCACCTCGGATCATTTCTCTACACATGAGGCAAGCGAAAAAAATTACTATCAAACTAATTCCAGGAACCTATTCAGCCATTCCAGGGTATCGGTGCCACTGCCAGAAGGAAACTATCAGATCATGGTGGAGGTGACGGATCTGGAATCCCGTCAGCGCTTTAGGATATCCGAATCTGTTCTTATAAAAATCAAATCTCCTGAATGTCGCCTGAGCAGCCTGGTACTGGCTAAACCGGGTGAGGATTCTGATAATCCCCGGGACTTTATCCCACTGGCAGGACCGGTTTTGAACAAAGGCGAGACGGAAGTGTTCCTCTATTTCGAGGCGTCCCATTCCGGCGCACAACCATTGGAAATTTCCTGGGAATTGATCCAACTTCCGTTGGATACCATATTAACTGGTAGAGATACAATTAATCAGAACTTCGTGCAAAAAAGAATCCCATTGGAAATAGAATCACTATCTCCCGGTGAATATGAAATAACCCTTACAGCCAGAGTTGGTGAATATGTCAATACTTCCAACAAGCAATTCCGCATACGATATGAAAACTTGCCCCGATCTATTACCAATATCGACGAGGCTATAGAACAACTACGTTATATCGCTACTGAAGAAGAAATGGAAAATATGAGACGAGCATTCCACGCCGCTAAAGAAAACCTGTTCCGAAAATTCTGGGAAAAACGCGACCCAACTCCCGGAACCCCTCAGAATGAACAGATGGAAGAATATTACCGCCGTGTCGAATATACCAACCTGCAATTTACTACGCAACGACCCGGCTGGATGACCGACCGAGGTCTTGTATACATCAAATACGGCGAACCCAATGAAATCATTCGCAACCTAATTCCCAGGAATCAAAAACCTTACGAAATCTGGATATATCACCAGCACAATTTGGAATTCGTCTTCGAAGATCGTACCGGCTTTGGCGACTATGAATTGGTAGGACCTATCACCGCATGGTAACTTATCCCAAGCTTCCCGCAATCCAACCCGGCGATAAAATCGCTGTAATATCCCCGGCAGGAAATGTCAAGGAATCTGCACTTAGACAGGGCATTCGAGCTATTGAAGCGAAGGGGTTTAAAGCACAACTTGGGCAGCACGCTCTTATCCAATACCGGGAACTTGCCGGCGAGGACGATCAACGAATCCAAGATCTCCTGTGGGCATTACGAGACCCGGATATCCGCGGGATTTTCTTTGCCCGGGGCGGCTATGGCTCTTCCCGGTTACTTGACATTCTTGACCGAAGAGGCGTTGGAAAGCAACCCAAATTGCTGGTTGGATTTTCCGACACCACGGCAATTCAATGGGCGCTGTTGAAAATGTGGCAATGGGGAAGCCTATCCGGACCCTTGGTAACTGAACTGGGCGGTAAACTTACCCCCCAGTCTGAAGGCACTTTCTGGGAATCGGCGCAAGGTAACACTAGGTCCGTGAACTTTGATGGTGCGCCTGTTAAGGTAGTGAAACACGGTCAAGCGCAGGGTACGTTACTTCCCGGTTGCCTGACACTGATCTGTAACCTTCTCGGTACCCCATATATGCCGGATCTATCGGGAGCGATTCTTGTCATCGAAGATATCGGGGAAGTCCCTTTCCGGATAGATAGAATGCTGGTGCACCTAAAAAACGCTGGGGTATTCGATAAAATCAGCGCTCTAATCATCGGTGAATTCCTGAAATCGGACGCACAAACTGAAGCTATATCACACGAAGAATTACACCAGCGGCTATCGGAAATCCTCAGCGATTTCACTGGTCCAATAATCACAGGAATCCCATATGGACACGGTTCCAACCGATGGACATTGCCTATCGGCCTTGAAGCATTAATATCCACTGATCCCTTCCGTATTGAAATTATGACCGAAGCCTAAAATGGAGATATTATGAATCCGTTGGTAATTGCGGTATTCGCATCCGGTCGTGGATCGAATTTCGAGGCGTTACTTAGAAAAATTACCGAAGATAAAATCCCTGCTCGGATTGCCGCTGTGATTTCCAACAATGGTGATGCAGGTGCCCTGCAAACTGCCCGGGGAAATAATATTCCAGCTTATCACATCGAGCGAGGTAATTTCGAGACTGGAACGGAATTCGCCGATGCGCTGGACGAGGTCTTCGACCGTCATCACATCAACTTCGTGGTCTTGGCAGGATACATCCGAAAAGTTCCGCCCCGTGTCCTAAGGCGGTTCTCCAACCGGATGCTTAATATCCACCCCGCACTGCTACCCAAATACGGTGGAAAAGGAATGTACGGCTCACGGGTACATGAAGCGGTGCTTGAATCCGGCGACAAAGTTTCCGGCGCCACCATTCATATTGTGGACGAGGAGTATGACCGCGGTCCCATCGTCCTCCAAAGGGAAGTTCCCGTACTTCCTAATGATACGCCGGAATTACTGGCTGCAAGAGTACTGGAAGTTGAACATCGCATTTATGCGGAGGCGGTTAAACTTTTCGCAGAAGATCGTATAAAAGTTGATGAGGGGAAAGCGATAATTTCGGAATGACATCCTTAGAATTGTTTGAGAAAAGGAGATAGATATGGCGCAAATCCGGCGAGCGTTGATCAGTGTATATGACAAAACCGGAGTGCTCGGTTTCGCGCGTAGCCTCCAGGAAATGGATGTGGAAATCATCAGCACTGGAGGTACCGCCGGTGTGCTGAGTGATGCCGGAATCCCACTGCGAACCATTGAGCAATTAACAGGATTTCCCGAATTCTTGGATGGTCGTGTAAAAACATTACATCCTGTTGTACACGGTGGCATATTAGCTCGCCGAGATCGCCCCGAACATAACGCAGCCCTGGAACGCCTTCGAATAAATCACATCGATCTGGTTGCCGTTTCGCTATACCCGTTCGAACGAGTAGCGGAACGTCCCGGATCTACCCGGGAAGAAATCCTGGAAATGATCGACATTGGCGGAGTAGCCTTATTGCGTGCCGCCGCCAAAAATTTCCCCGATGTCTTGGTCGTATCCGATTCCAATCAATATGACACAATCATCAAAGCACTGAAAGATGGCGATGGTGACTGCCCCTTGGAAATAAGACGCGAATTGGCACGGGACACCTTCGCTCAGCTATCCGCCTATGATGCCGCAATTACCTCCTGGCTGGATGATGAAACCATACAACACGATTTACCCCTTCGCAAAGGTCTTGGGTTATGGAAAGCTACCGACCTACGCTACGGTGAAAACCCTCACCAAAAGGCTGCGTTATATTTGGAAAGTGAAGGATTATCCCTCCCCTGGAAACAACTGCAGGGTGTGGAACTATCATTCAACAATCTTCAAGACCTCGACGCAGCCCGAAGGATAGCGGGTGAATTCTCTGAACCTGCTTGCGCCATTTTAAAGCATACTACCCCATGCGGTGTTGGAATTGGCAAAACTGTACTGGAGGCTTATGAACGGGCGTTGGCTACCGACCCCCAATCAGCATTCGGCGGTGTCGTTGCGGTAAACCAGCCCCTGACAGAAGATGTAGCCACCGCCCTGGCGGAAATTTTCTTCGAAGTAGTTGCAGCTCCGAAATTCGAAGAAGGTGCTCGAAAAGCCCTTGTCAGGAAAAAAAGACTCCGCTTGCTGGAAACTCAAATCCCGCCCGGGAAAGAAGAAACTGCCGGTCCCGACATCCGCCGTATCCGAGGTGGGCTGCTTGTGCAGGATTGGGACGAAGGATTCCCTGAATTGGACGACTTGAAGATGGTCACCAAACGCAGTCCTACAGATGAAGAACTGGTTGCGTTGAAATTCGGCTGGCGAGTGGTTAAACACGTAAAATCCAATGCCGTGTTGTACTGTAATCGATACACAACGCTGGGAATCGGTGCCGGACAGATGTCGCGCGTCGATGCTGCTCAAATGGCAGCTATAAAAGCAATGCAAGCAAGCTTGGACCTGGAAGGCTCGGTAGCGGCATCCGATGCTTTCTTCCCCTTCCGGGACGGTGTCGATACCATCGCCAACGCAGGCGCTACCGCCATAATCCAACCCGGCGGATCCATCCGCGACCAGGAATCCATTGACGCCGCCGATGAACACAACCTGGCGATGGTTTTTACCGGACGGCGCCATTTCCGACACTAAAGCATTCTAAGGAAACACTCTGAAGTAACCACAACAATGAATCGATAACAACTTATCCCCGAATATATGACAAAAGCAATCTTATCAATATGTTGCGCAACCATCATTATCTTCGGGTGTCAAAAATCTGAACCATCACTGATTTATCCTCATGGAGAGATGGTGGAACTTTCTGACACCACCGGATGGAACCATATCATGAAAACCTCCGATTCCCAAGATCAAATCTGTCAGTATTATAAGAAGACCATGGAAACAATGCAATGGACTCTGCACAATGAGGTCCCAAGCCATGGAGGAAACCTTTCCTTTACCACTCAAAGCGGTAAACCAATTGAAATCAATAACCTGAAATCCAGAATAATGATTTTTACTGACTACCATGATGTCCTCGAAGTACGTGTCTTAACAGACTCAGTTTCAAATAATACCATCATTATAGTGTCGTCAAAAATAAAGGAATCAGCCAGTAAAAAATCATCACAACCAGACGATAAATAAAGAGTATTTCTTGATTTGAAAATTCAGAATCATTAAAAACACATACACATAACTCTGAGTTACTATGCCCTTCCCATTTTTCAATTTCTTCGGCAGTGATATTGCCATCGACCTGGGAACCTGTAACACCTTGGTCTATGTGAAAGGTCGGGGTATTTTGGTGCGGGAACCCTCCATGGTCGCCATTAAAAAATCTGAGCACAAAGTCATTGCTATTGGCTATGAAGCTCGGGAAATGCTGGGGAAAGTCCATGCCGACATCGAAGTCATCCGCCCCATGCGCGATGGTGTAATCGATGATGACGAAGTCGCTGAAGAGATGATCCGCGCCTTCATCCGCAAAGTCCAAAAGAGCCGCTTAATGCGCCCGCGTATCATTGTGTGCGTACCTTCCGGCGTCACCAAATCCGAAAAACGCATCATCCGCGATTCCTCCGAACATGCCGGTGCCCGGGAGGTACATCTAATCGCCGAACCAATGGCTGCAGCCATGGGCGTCGGTCTGCCCATCAAGGATCCGGTCGGCTCCATGGTCATCGATATCGGCGGAGGTACCACCGAAATCGCCGTGATTTCCTTAGGTGGTATCGTGTCAGATACTTCTATGCGCATCGGTGGTGATGAAATGGACGAAGCCATTGTCCAATTCATGAAACGCAACTATAGCCTGCTTATCGGTGAACGTACCGCAGAAGAAATCAAACAACGCCTGGGTTCCGCCGTACCGATGGAAAATGAATTATCCATGGTGGCAAAAGGTCGCGACTTGGTGGCTGGAATTCCTAAAGCCATTGAAATCAATTCCATAGAAATAAGGGAAGCCTTAGCCGAGACCGTGGCTAGCGTCGTTGATGCAGTAAAACTGTCTCTGGAAAAAACACCGCCTGAACTCAGCGCAGACATCCGTGACCGCGGAATTATCCTCACCGGTGGCGGTGCCTTGTTGCGTGGGATGGACATCCGACTCCGTGAAGAGACTTCCCTGCCCATCACCTTAGCCGACGACCCATTGACCTGTGTGGTCCGAGGCACCGGTATGGTGCTGGACGATTTCGAAAAGTATGCCAACGTGCTGTTAAAGAATTGATCGCACTTTGAACTGTAACTAATAAAATCTTTTGAGGCTTGTGTTGATTTATGGCTAAACGCGCTGCACTGTTTTCTCCTTTCCGGGAGTTTTTTGCTCTAATCGTGGCAATTGTGGTATCAGCGGTATTGATCCAAACCAACGATATGCCACAAATGATTAGGGTCCGCGCCCAGGTGGAATCGGTTGTAAAAGTCGTACTAAGCCCCTTTCGCTTTGTACCTCATGCTGTGAAACTATGGGAGGAAAACAAAGTCCTTCGCCGCCAGGCTGTAGCCCTATCCCAAGAAAATGCCATGTTAAAGGAAGCGTTCCTGGAAAATATCAGGCTGCGTAAACTTTTAGGATTCAAAGAGAGAGAACTCCGACCGGTAATCGCCGCCGAAGTCATCGGACGTGGTGCTCCGTACCTGCCAAATCGCCTATTGCTTAACATGGGAAGCAACAGTGGCGTAAAACAACGATCTGCGGTTGTGACCGCCGATGGGCTGGTCGGAAAAATCATCAATGTAGGTCCCATGTCATCCGTTGCCGGTATCTTAATGGATCGAAATATGGGCGTGGCTGCACGATTGCAGACCAGCCGTGTTGACGGTATCATCCATTGGGATGGCGGACAAGCATTACACCTAGACCATATTCCCATCACCACCAAAGTACAACCGGGAGAACGTGTAATCACGTCGGGAATTGGCGGTATCTACCCGGAAGGTCTGTTTGTAGGAACCGTAACCATCGTCCGAGATGCACCTGATAACTTATTTAAAATAATATACGTACGACCAAACGTCGATTTTTCACGCCTGGAAGAAGTCTTTATATTGGAACCCGTCCAATGGGCGTTGGATCCCCTGATGCTTTCGGAGTAATTTATGCCTGTGATTCGACACATCTTGATAATCATAGTATTACTGATTGTACAAGCTGCTGTTGGTCGCTTTATCACCATCGGTCAAATTCAACCGAATTTATTGACCATATATGTGATCTACATGACCTTACGTCGCGGTCCACGTGATGGAATTTGGATTGGATTGATCATCGGGATTGTCCAAGATTTGGTTACTACCCAATTTCTTGGAATATCATCCCTGTCACTTGCAATTACCTGCATCATCATCGGTAAGCTTAATAATCTCTGGCCGGCTACATCTCGATTGGGCTGGATTGGATGGCTTTTGGGTGGTACGCTATTGCACGGACTAATATACTTTTACTTCTATGCATCTGGAACCTATCTATCATTCGGGAAACTGCTCTGGAACTACGCATTACCTTCCGCAATCTATACTACTGTTCTGGGAGCCATTTGGTCAATTACTCCCTGGTGGAAACCGAGTGTCAGAAGGGGATAAGCAACTGTGTAGCTTACAGTCGAAGCATTGATTGTCAGTATTGATACCGTTCGGAACCCAAAGATCATACTGCAGCATGGAGACTCCTGCACATAAGACCCTAACATGAAATATACCTTCGATATAAAACGCCTGTGGATGCTGGTTGCGTTGGCTTCCTTGATGTTCGCCATACTATTCTGGCGCCTGGTACAACTACAGATCGTCCAGGGCGAACAATTGCTAAGAGTCTCCGAAGGCAACCGGATTCGAGCGATAGAAATCGATCCGGTACGGGGAAAAATCTATGACCGCCATGGCAATTTACTGGTGGATAATCGCCCCAGCTTTTCGGTGTTTGTGGTTCCCTATGAAATGCGCCGAAACCTGGAAACCGCTTCCTTTCTGGTGCGGTTTCTGCAATTGGATTCTTTGACAATAAAAGAGAAAATTTCTCGGCAGCGATCCCAACCCTTCAAACCGGTAAGAATATCCCGAGATGTCCCCTTCGCCAGTATCGCAACGCTGGAAGAGCACATGTCCGAGCTCCCTGGAGTACTGGTTCGCATCGAAACTAAACGACATTATCCCGTTACTAATGCCCCACATCTTCTTGGGTACATTGGAGAATTATCCAAAGAAAATCCCAAAAAATTCCCTGGGGTTCCGGCGGGCGATATCGTTGGTAAAAGCGGATTGGAATACCAATATGATAACCTATTGCGCGGAGAAAAAGGTGTCAAATATATCCAAGTCGATGCCTTGGGTCGAGAACTGGGCGAGGTATATAAAGAAACTGCCGTACCGCCTGTCCCCGGACCGGACTTGTACCTGACATTGGATCTCCATCTGATGAATTATGCGGATTCCTTGCTGGGAGACCGTCCCGGTTCCGTAGTCACCATCGATCCTTGGAATGGAGAAATCTTTGTGCTCCTGAGCAAACCGCGGTATGATCCAGATTTGTTCAGCGGAGTGATGTCCCCCGAAACCTGGAAACAACTACAAGAAAATCCGGACAAACCGTTACTGCACCGTGCCATCCAGTCCGGCTATCCCCCAGGATCAACCTTGAAAATGGCAATCTTGGCAGCGGCGCTGGAATCCGGCGCCATTAAAAAACAACATGTTATCAACTGTCCTGGGGTATTCCAACTGGGCAGGAGACCATATAGATGTTGGCGGCATGAAGGACATGGATCAGTGGGCATACTGAAATCTATTGAAGAGTCCTGCGACGTATTCTATTATCAGGTGGGATTAGATGCTGGCTTGGATGTGCTGGAATCCATGCTAAAAGCCTTCCATTTCGGAACCCCAACCGGCATAGACCTCGATTCCGAAATCAAAGGCTTGGTTCCCGGTAAAGACTATTATAACCGACGGTACGGTCCTCGGGGTTGGACTAAGGGCTTGATCCCTAACATATCCATCGGTCAAGGTGAAGTCTTGGTCAGCCCGATCCAAATGGCACACTTTGCTGCCATTCTTGCAACACGCGGTCGATGTCCGCAACTACATCTTTATGGTGGCTTATCTCCGGTTGGATGGCAGCCCTTCACAGAACGTGAATATCCCTATGAAACCTTGGAATTACACCCGGAAACCTGGGATATTATCCAGGAAGGCATGCGCTTGGTGTTACACGGCGAAAATGGAACAGCCCAATGGCTAAATCCCCAGACTCCTATGGCAGGAAAAACCGGTACCGCCCAAAATCCTCATGGCGAGGACCATGCTTGGTTCGTGGCTTTTGCTCCCTATGACAACCCACAAATTGCGGTATCAGTACTGGTGGAACACGGCGAACACGGCAGTACCGCTGCGGCACCTATCGCCGTCAGACTTATTCAGGAATTCCTCCGTCGCACACCGACCGAGGAATTGATAGCGGAGAAATAAATACTGACCACTGGAAATCAACAAATAAACAACC
>CBDVBD010000116.1:0-10596 GCA_965372135.1 uncultured bacterium
CGTAGTATATATGTCGCTGGCAGTGTTGTTCATTCCCCCGCTTACCGTAGCATACAGGTCGGCGGTATTGCTTCTTCCTCCGCCGATGGCTGAATAGTGACCTGCAGAGTTGGAATCGCTCAGAGAGGCGCCTCCCCCGCCGGCAACTACCGAATATTCCCCTCGAGCGCTATTTCTGCTTCCCCCGCTCACGGTGGCATAATTATGGCTGGCAGTGTTGTTGCCTCCACCACCCACGGTGGCATAAAAATAGCTGGCAGTGTTGTCGCCTCCACCGCCCACGGTGGCATAATGAACGCTGGCAGTGTTGTTGTCTCCCCCGCTCACGGTGGCATAATCATTGCTGGCAGTGTTGTTGCCTCCACCGCTTACCGTAGTATATATGTCGCTGGCGGTATTATCAAGCCCTCCATTTACCGTGGCATAGTTACCACTTACAGTGCTGTTGATGCCTGATATCGCCTGACCATTGACATGCAATTTGTACCCGGGAGTGATAATGCCAATACCGACATTACCGGAAACTCCGGAATAGAGGTCGTCATTGGATATAACCCAGTCGCCGTCGGGTACGGCGGATGCTGCTTGCCAACTGCCGTTTCCGGACCCATCTGACGTCAGCACATATCCGCCGCTCGCTCCTGTCGGCATCTGAAATCCGGTCATCTTGGCATTCCCGTTCACATCAAGCGGCGCGGCAGGGGTGTCGGTGCCAATACCCACATTGCCGGTGCTGGACAGCTTTATCGACCCGGCGCCGGTGGAATCGTAAAATGTCATATTGCCTCCCTCTCCGTCAGTATCGATACTTAGCCACACATCGTTCCCCGACTGGTCGTAAAACTCCATGCTGCCGCCGGTGGAATCGGAAATTATTTTCACCGCATCATCCGGCGTGCGACCCACCTGAGGATTGAACATGGTGAAGCTGCCGCCCTCAACCGTATGCGTTCTCATTTCCAGCAGCGGATATACCGCTCCATGAGGACCGCCGAACATAGTCACTATTCCGGTATCAGTCGCCGTTCCCGTGAGTCTGACCCGGCTGGCAAACGTCGGTTCCGCCGCATGGATTTCCAGAAAACCACCCTTGGCTGGATCGTACCCCATCTGCACCACTCCTTCAGACGGAGCGCCCGGCTTGTAAAAATCCATACTGGCGACACCATCAACCCCACTGCTAATCTCTACCGCAGGTTCATTTACATAAGGACTACTCACAGCCCAGTTTATTTCCATCTTATTGCCGAAAGGATGAACAGAAAAACTTATAGCGGTATCACCAGAAGAATTCCGCATCTGAAGCAAACCCGGCTCCGTTTTGACTCGCCCCTTTAGATACTGGGCATATGCCGCTTCCGGCACATCCGCAAGCCGCATCCGGGGCGACAATATGTCCGGCTCAACTGCAATTTCCAAAAAGAGCGATTGCTCGTCCAGGTCCTGCGGATACAAAACCTCTTCACTTCCCAGCAGGACACGAAACAGCCCGCCGGTGACCGGCACTGCGTAATGGAACTCGGTCCAGAGCGGAAAGCCACCCACATTGGAATTATACAGCTGAAACATCATCACATAATTGCTGTCCGGAACCGGATTGCCGCTGGAATCCGCCAATGTCCCCTGGTAGTTGATAAAAACCGGTTCCTCAGCTATGGCGAAGGTTGCAGCTATTAACAAGCCTACAACCACAATTACACCAATCAAATTAGCACGTACCATGATAATCTCCCAAGCTTAAAGGAATGTTAATCCATCATTTTTTTGTTTTACATCATCATTGCAATATAATAAATAGATTGTCGCTTGTCAAGCACTTTATACGTATTGTGAAAATTTTTACAAAATCGTTAGTAACTACCTGATATTCTTCGGACGATTGATGCGCTATCGGATTTGCCTTTTACGGTACGCCTACTTGATTGGAGAACAAAACTAACCCCGCAACAAACCATATTTTCCCTTGCCTTTCCCATCCTCAATTGCTATATTAAGGAAACCAAAATCGGAGCCCTTGATGCCCATCCTCACCAGATACCTATTCAAAGAACACGCAGCACCATTCGTATTTAGCATGATGCTGATTATCTTCATCTTCGTGATGAACCTGGTGTTCCAGATGCTGGGCAAAATCGCCGGCAAGGGCTTGGACTTCCACGTCATCATGGAATTCTTCTTCCTGAACTTAGCATGGATTATCGCCATGGCGGTGCCCATGGCGGTATTGGTGTCGGTCTTGATGTCCTTTGGCAGACTGTCCGCCGACAACGAAATCACCGCCCTGAAAGCCTCCGGCGTCAGCCTCTACCGCCTAATCCGACCCGTGCTGGTGTGGGCGGTAATCCTGTGCGGGCTTCTAATCCTGTTCAATAACGAAATCCTGCCTTACTTCAACCACCGCTCCCGACTGTTACGATCCGACATCCGCCGAAAACGCCCCACTTTAATCATGGAGGAAGGCATCTTCCTGTTCGACATCCCCAAAACCGTGCTGTACGCCCGGAAAGTGGACGCCGAAACCTCCACCATGGAAGACGTGGTCATCTACGACGAGAGCGAAAAACGCATTCAAACCACCATCACCGCCAAACACGGCGAACTGAAATTCTCCGCCGAAGAGGAAAAATTCCTCTTTACCCTGTGGGACGGCGAAATCCACCGTGAAGACCTCAAGGAACACACCTATCAAAAAACCATCTTCAATAAATCCCTGTTTCGGATTGAAGCCCCTAACATGATCCTGGAACGTTCCGAAAGCGAATACCGCAGCGACCGGGAGCTGTCCTCACGGGAAATGATCGCTAAAGTCAAAGAGCTAAGGAAACACCCGGAAAAAAACCGCCGCCTAATCGACTCCTACTTGGTGGAAATCCATAAAAAATACTCTATCCCCGTCGCCTGTATCATATTCGTACTCCTGGGCGCACCGTTAGGAATCCGAGCACACCGCGGTGGTCTCGGTGTGTCCGGTGGCTTAAGTCTGATGTTTTTCCTGATGTACTGGGTATTCCTGATCGGCGGTGAAGATTTAGCTGACCGCAATTTCGTTCACCCTGCCGTTTCCATGTGGGCGCCCAACGTAATCCTGGGCATCATGGGCATCTTCCTTACCATCCGCATTGTTCGGCAAACCACGTTTTTTCAATGGGATAGCCTGAAAAATATCCTGCCTCGTGCTTGGCGCCCTAAACGTCACAACTCCCTATCACCATAGAACCACTAAACCGCAAAATCAATCACTCTCCCCGCCCGCTTCATCCCCCAAATGGGCAACGATCACCCGGCAAAAATGACCTATTTCTTAGAACTACCACCCACTTCCTAAATAATTCTCCATAGCAATTTCCCCGCCTATTCTTTGTTTTCACGAAACAAACACATTTGACACCTATCTCCCCTTCCTCATCCATGGCACGTTAGTTGCAAACCGGTTCAGAGTCGAATTGCACTTTGCACTACCAGTATGAATTTGCAAAACACCTAACTTCGAAAGCCCATGGAATCACGCATTCCCCAATTATTGCTAAATGCAAAAATCATTGACGAGGAGCAGCATAAAATACTGCTGACTCGGCAAAAAGATTCCGGAAACTCCGTCATCACCGACCTGGTCAAGATGGGAGCCGTCACTGAAAAGCAAATTACAAAATTTCTCTCGACTTATTTCAACTTGCCGGTGGCGGACATGAATAAAATCGAAATTCCCGAAGAAGTCCTGAAAATCCTGAGCCCTGATTTTGTTCAAAAATATTCCGTTATCCCCTTAAAACGTTCCGGTCGCAATCTAACAGTTGCATTGGTCGATCCCTCCGTCGACTTTATTGTCGATGACATTAAATTCATATCTGGTTACGAAGTCGAACCGGTCCTGGTCACCGAAAATTCCTTCCTTAAAACTATCGAACGCTGTTACAAACTCCACGGTACCCTTGATAGAATCCTCCAGGACATGGACGACGGTGCAGTGCAGATTATTCAAGAAGAGGAAGATGAAACCGACCCGTCGGCACTGGCTGTCGAAGGTGCCCCAATTGTCAAACTGGTCGACGGATTAATCGCCGACGCCGTCAAGCAGGAAGCCAGCGACATCCATATAGAACCCTATGAAACCATGCTGCGGGTACGCATCCGTGTGGACGGCGTCCTCCAGGAAGTAATGACCCCTCCCAACCACTTGAAAGGCGCCATCATTTCCCGCCTGAAAATCATGTCCAACTTGGACATTGCCGAAAGGCGCGTCCCCCAGGACGGGCATATCAAAATGAAATTGGGCGATAAAACCATCGACCTGCGTGTCTCCACCCTGCCCACGGTTTTTGGCGAAAAGTTAGTCCTGCGTATCCTGGATAAATCCAACTTGACTTTAGACCTGACCAAATTCGGATTCGAAGACAAAGCCTTGGCGGACTTCCAGAAAGCTATTGCAATGCCATTTGGCATGGTGCTTGTCACCGGACCTACGGGAAGCGGAAAAACCACCACGCTGTATTCAGCACTTGCTCAAGTCAACACTGTTTCAGTAAACACGATGACCGCCGAAGATCCGGTGGAGTACCATTTTGAAGGTATGAATCAAGTGCCGGTACGCGACGACATCGGCTTATCCTTTGCCACAGCCCTGAGAGCGTTCCTGCGCCAGGACCCTGATATCATTATGATTGGTGAGATCCGTGACCTGGAAACCGGATCCATCGCAGTCCGAGCCGCACTAACCGGTCACTTGGTGCTGTCAACTTTGCATACCAATTCCGCCTCCGCTACCATTTCCCGATTGATCGACATGGGGGTCGAACCTTTCTTAGTGTCATCATCCCTGAACCTCATCATGGCGCAGCGATTAATGAGGAAAATCTGTACCCACTGTAAAAAACCCCTCGAAATCCATCCTGAAATGCTGAAAGAAGCCGGCATTGATGAAGAAGAGGGCAGTAAACACACCTATTATAAAGGAAAAGGGTGCCGGGATTGCAGTGAAACCGGCTACCGTGGACGCACCGGCATCTACGAAGTCATGCCCATATCGCACGACACACGCCAAATGATACTGGACGGCGCATCTACTATAGAAATGGAAACCCAAGCCGTCAAGGAAGGAATGGCAACACTGCATCAAGCGGCAATCAGGATATGTCAAAAGGGGATTACCACACTGGAAGAAATAATTAGAGTAACTGGTGAAGGTTAACCAACTAACCTCTACAATACAAGGAGAGCAATCTTGGATATCCGTAGCTTATTGGAAGAAATGGTGGAGAGAAACGCCAGCGACTTACATTTGACTGTTGGATCCCCTCCGCAAATCCGTCTGGACCAAAAATTGGTCCCCGTTAGTGATGAAAAACTAACACCGGTGACTGCTAAAGCATTAGCATACAAAATCTTAAGCGAAAAACAGCAGAAAATACTGGAGCTGGACTTGGAAGTGGATCTCGCCTTCGGCATTGAGGGCTTAAGCCGGTTCCGCGGCAACATCTTCTTCCAAAGGGGCAGCGTAGCATCCGTCATTCGGCGTATCCCACTGCAAATCCCTTCCATCGAACAACTGAAATTACCCAAAATCTGCAACTCCTTTGTATCCAAATCCAAAGGATTGGTGCTGGTTACCGGTCCCACCGGATGCGGAAAATCCACGTCCTTGGCGGCGATCATCGATCGAATCAATGTCGAACGCAATGTGCACATTATCACCATCGAAGACCCAATCGAATATGTACACGCCCACAAAAAAGCTATCGTAAACCAACGCGAGGTGTTGTCCGACACCCAATCGTTCGCCACTGCTCTGAAATATGTACTCCGTCAAGATCCCGATGTCATCCTGGTGGGCGAGATGCGTGACCTGGAAACCATCTCGGCTGCTTTGACTGCCGCTGAAACCGGTCATTTAGTATTCGCAACCCTGCATACAAATTCCGCCACCGAATCCATCAACCGTATTATCGACGTCTTCCCACCCCATCAACAAGGGCAGGTCCGTGCCCAATTGTCAATGGTCCTGGAAGCCGTGGTAACGCAAAAACTGATGCCGAAACGCATCGGTGGCGGCATGATACTCGCATCGGAAGTCATGATATGCTCTCCAGCCATCCGAGCCCTGATCCGTGAAAGTAAAGTACATGAGATGTATGGAATCCTGCAAGTCAGCAGGAAATTCGGCATGCATACAATGAACCAATCACTGATGGAGATGGCGCAGTCAGGCGTCATTTCGGTGGATCGCGCCATGTCCGCATCATCGATGCCGGAAGAATTAGAGAAAATGTTTAGGCGCGCCGGTGCCAATGTTACCAGCAAAGTATCTTAACAAATATGTCGAATAATGCGCCGCAAGGCGGATAATTAAACTTCCTTGAAGGAGAAATATCGTGCCAACATTTCAATGGAAAGGCAGAACCGCCTCAAAAAAAGAAATTAACGGAGAACTGGAGGCGAAAGACAGGAAAGAATTAGCTTCCATGCTAAGGGATAAAAATGTGGTTCTCACCGATGCTACCGCTAAATCCATGGAAATCAAAATGCCGGCCATGGCGAAAAAAATTACCGTGAAAGACCTCGCGATCTTCTCCCGGCTGTTTTCCACCATGGTAAACGCAGGTCTTCCCATCGACCAGTGCTTGGATATCCTGCGGGAGCAGGTCGCCAACAAAACATTCGCCAAGACGATCGGGGATGTCCACCAGAGCGTTGCTGGAGGCTCCTCAATGGCGGAAGCTTTGTCTCGGCACAAAAAAGTCTTCGATAACCTCTACGTCCATATGGTGGAAGCCGGAGAAACCGGAGGTGTGCTTGCCCTAATCTTCAAACGCTTAGCCACCTACTTGGAAAAAGCGGATGCATTGCGACGGAAAGTCAAGGGCGCCATGATGTATCCCATCGCCGTGATGACGGTTGCTATTGGTGCCACGGTATTCCTGCTGTTGAAAGTCATTCCGGTATTCGCCAAAATGTTTACGGATATGGGCGCTACTCTCCCTAAACCCACACAAGTGGTTATCGGAGTCTCGGAATTCCTCCAGGCGTACTTCCTCTACGGAATGATCCTGTTTGGAATCCTTGCCGCACTGTACAGACGGTACCGGCAAAACGAAACCGGGCGTCTGGTCACCGACAGGATTTTCTTGAAAATTCCAGTGCTGGGTGACGTTATTCGCAAAACCGCTGTGGCACGATTTACCCGAACCTTAGGAACCCTTATCTCATCCGGCGTGCCGATCCTGCAAGGACTGGATATTACCGCCAAAACCAGCGGAAACATGGTGGTACAACGTGCCTTACAAGCCACCCGAATAGCCATCAGTGAAGGGAAAAACATCTCCCACCCACTCCAGGAATCTAAAGTGTTCCCCAATATGGTGGTGCAATTAATCTCTGTGGGTGAACAAACCGGACGATTGGCGGAAATGCTGGAAAAAATCGCCGACTTCTACGATGAAGAGGTCGATACAGCGGTACAGGCGATGACATCATTAATCGAGCCGATCGTGATCGTATTCATGGGCGTCGTAATCGGTGGATTGCTGATCGCCATGTACCTGCCTATGTTCGACTTGATCGGCGCCATTAAATAATTACTGTAATTGCGGGATTAACTCATGCTGAAAATAAGTCATATCGAGCATGCGCGTGCGCAACGACTGATCGTCATGGTGAGGCTACTGATCTATACTACTCTGCCAATGATCAGCTTGGGATTCCTGTGGAAATTTGAACCCTCATCCAAGTTGATCCCATTGGTAGGACTGATCGCACTGGCAATACTAATCAACCTCGGACAATTGGTATCGCGCAAACGTTGGGCACCGCCGTTCCGAGGATCGATGTTCGCCTGGGTGCCCGACCTGATCGTCGTTACCGGCATAGTACATTACACCGGCGGTCCAGTCAGCGATTTCTGGTTCCTCTACGTCTTGGTTATTGTAGCAGGAGGCTTTGCCCGCGGCGTCTGGGGATCACTGACAGCGGGAGGCGTATCCAGCATCGTATACGCCACCATGATGTATCTGTCATACCAGGAAATAGTAATCCCGGTCTTGCCGACTGATCCCTCCACGTTACAAGCAGATTGGGCGCCTACTGTTGCACTGAAAACCTTTCTGCACGTTACCTTCTTCTTCCTAACCGCTGCTATTGTTGGCTACATGACCGAGCGGTTCCAGCGTAAACAGGGAGAATTGGATGTAAAAACCTCTGAATTAGACCAGCTCAGGATGGACACCAACACTATCCTGGAAACCATCCCAACCGGAATCTTAGCCTGCGACTTCTCCAAAAACATCCTGTATTTCAACCGCGCAGGCA
Organism: uncultured bacterium; assembly: GCA_965372135.1. Classification (GTDB taxonomy): domain Bacteria; phylum Electryoneota; class RPQS01; order CBDVBD01; family CBDVBD01; genus CBDVBD01. The sequence continues at coordinate 8,299 of CBDVBD010000116.1, forward strand.
CGGAAATCCTGGAGATACCGGGGCACTCGCTGAGTCATGGACTCAGCATTACAACTTACTTGGAACCCCGACCGGAGGTCTACCAAGTAGTAAGTAAATTCGTCGAGGAAGGTCTCCCTACCCGCCCGGTTGAAATGGAAATCCCCCTATCCAACGGAGACACCCGACCCATTGGTATCGACGCCACTTACCTGGTTGACCGCGAAGGTGGAAAAAGGGGGATTGTGATCTACTTCAACGATTTAACTGAAGCAAAAGCCATTGCTCGGCAAAAGCGAATCTCCGACCGGCTCTCAGCCGTAGCCGAACTATCTCGTGATTTAGCACATGAAATCCGAAATCCGTTAGCGGTAATCCGGGGATCAGTCGAATTCATGTCGCGTGAGTTGCAGCCCGGAGGGCAAATGGAACGCCTGATGGACGGCATATTGCGCGAATCGGACCGCCTGAACACCTTAATTTACGAATTCCTGGACTTCTCACGACTGTCACCACCGGAATCCAAAGTCGTCCCCGTCAAAGAAATCATCCGGTCCCTTACCGATATGGCGAGATCAACCGGAGGCGTCAAAGCTATCAACGGCAGAGAATCACCAACTACCTGTTTGGCAGATTATGATCAACTGCTGCGATCTCTGGATACCTTGATCAAAGAAATCAACCGACTGAATCAATCCACCGCCGCAACTCATATACTGATCGCGGAGCCCGAAGAAAATTTCGAAATATTCCCTCAGGAATACATCAGGATCCCGCGCAATCAGGTCGGTTTCATACTTCGTTTTCCCAAACAACCGCTGCCGGAAAAAGACATCGACGACCTATTCCGCCCGTTCCATCATTCCGATCCCAAACACCGGGGCTTAGGGCTCTGCACCGCCCATAGAATTATCGAAAGCCACAAGGGAGAAATTCGAGTCGTGAACCAACTGAAGCACGGATTAGCACTGCTAATACTTATACCGTCATATTCAGCACAAGCGGACGATATCGCCCTGACAACCCATGACAAATCGATCCTGGAGGAAGAACCGGCATGACCCCAAACCGGATACTGGTAGTAGACGACGAAGCGAGCATGTGCGACTTTCTGTCCGTGGTACTCTCCAACGAAGGATATTCCGTCAAAGCCGTTCAGGATGGGCAACAAGCCCTGGAAATCCTGAAAAAAGAACCCTACCATTGCATGATCCTCGACCTTAAAATGCCCAAAATGGACGGACTGGAAGTCTTGCGCCAAGCCAAAGCCATCGCCCCCGAAATAGGCGTTGTGGTCATCACAGCTTATGCCAGCCTGCAGTCCGCCATCGAAGCACTGCGCTTAGGCGCCCTGGATTATGTAAACAAACCCTTCAAGGTCGATGAAATCAAAATCGTGGTGGAAAAAGCCTTTGATCAAATCCAACTAAAACGGGAAAATCGCCACCTGCGAAGCCAACTGTCCGAAAAAACCGACCTGGGATCCATCATCGGCAAATCGGAAGAAATGCGCAAATTAATGGAAATGATCCGCCGGGTCGCCCCCACCGACTCCACCATCCTAATCACTGGTGAAAGCGGCACCGGTAAAGAATTAGTTGCGCAAGCCCTTCACCTTCAATCTAAACGTGCCTCCGGACCATTCGTCTCAATCAACTGTGGAGCACTACCGGAAAACCTCTTGGAAAGCGAACTGTTCGGGCACGTAAAAGGCTCCTTTACCGGCGCCATCAAAAATAAGGACGGCTTATTCAAAGTCGCCGATGGTGGTACCCTATTCTTAGACGAAATCGGCGAAACATCCTCTACCGTCCAGGTCAAACTTCTCAGAGCCCTGCAGGAAAAAGAAATTATGCCCGTCGGCGCCACCGCTCAAATATCTGTGGACGTCCGGGTATTGGCTGCCACCAACGCCGACCTGGAAGTAAAAATCGAACAGGGAGAATTCCGCAACGACCTGTTCTACAGACTTTCCGTCATCCCGATCCATCTGGCATCCCTTAGGGAACGCCGTGACGATATCCCGCTCTTGGCAAACCATTTCCTGAAGCTCATCTGTGAACAAAACAACATCGAACCGAAAACTGTTGAACCTGAAGCGATGGAAAGGTTGATCCATTACAACTGGCCCGGCAATGTCCGAGAGCTGGAAAACGCCATCGAACGAGCCGTCATCTTGGAAGAATCATCACAGATCACCATCGAAACATTACCGGGGAAAATCACCAGCGGCAGCGGGCAGACAGAACCCCTATTCCACCGCCCCAAATCGAAAACATTGGAAGAAATCGAAAAAGAATACCTGATCCGGGTACTAAA
>CBDVBD010000117.1:0-10571 GCA_965372135.1 uncultured bacterium
ATCGTATAGATGATACTTTTAAGTCAGGGAAGCAGGTTTGGATGATTTGTTGGTAGGTAAATAGATTTATTTGTTTTACCTTTAGAATTTTACAAAAAAAGGAGTATCAATAAGGTAGGAAATAACTTAAAAAGCAGGTTTTAGCAGGGGACGGTCTCTATCAAATCCTTCTAAATCACACAATACCAAATTTGTCAGCGAAATAGTCAAACGATTTGTTTTTCATTCGTGCATTGTCAATTGAAAAGAATTTTAATATCTCATTCATGAAATCTATTCTAGAATCGAACCTATCTGGTTTCAAATCGTTGAATTGTTCTTTCGTTAACGTATTGGTAGTTTTAAAGCCGCGGAGTTTAAGCTGCTTTAATGAGCTTTTTTCCAGTCCCCCATAATACCAACTCTCAATTTCCATAATAACAACTAGAATGTTTTTATCACTTGAAATTCTATATCGGGCTGATAATTTTCCCTTCTTTGCAATAACACAAGGTTCATTGTTTATATCGCCAACAAATATGTAATCATCATTCATGTCACTATGACTTTTAAGAAGACTAATAATATACTCGTTCTTTCTTTCGGCATATTTTCTAACTTCTATATAACTATAATGCTCTTCAAAAATAGGTTTTACAATAGTATTAAAAAAGCGTTCATCATCAGGACCTTCAACCCAGATAAATAGCTTAGTGTACACCATTTTATCACTCATAATAGTTGCTGAATATAAATTTCTTCAATCCCAATTTCATTCTTTAGAAAGGTTTGAACTTCTTTTTTTTCTTTGGGTCTGGTTATTACAGAAAAGCCATCTTTATCTCGGTGCATAAGAAGTAAATTTTCTATCCCAGCATATTTAACAACTTCTGGATTGTGTGTTGTCACTATGATCTGTTTATTTTTCGAAGCGTCTTTCATCATTTCCACAACTCGTGAGATTAGAAAAGGATGGATATTGCGTTCCGGTTCCTCAATGATCACTAATGATTTTTCCTCAAAGTATAAAGCAACGATTAATGCGGTAATATTTACCGTACCATCGGAGATCAATGACGCTGGTAAGTTTCTCTTTTTAAAATACTTTTCCTGCATATTAAACAATAATGATTTATCAGGGCGTTTTTTTACTTCTAACTTGTCTACAAATTCTAATAACTCGCGCAACAGATTATGTAACTTTCTTTCACTCTCTTCATCATGTAGAATACGGTTAAGTACAATGGATAAATTTTCGCCATTTTCTTCAAGTTCTGCTTTACCAATAGTTTTTGATGCCTGTTTTGGTAATTTTGGGTCAAAATCATATAGGGAAATTCCATCAGTAATCTTTTTCAATATCTGTTGAAATAACACGCTTGATTCAAGAAGAAGCTTTTTGGGTGAAACATATTGATCCCAAACATACGATTTCGAAATAGGATATATTTTATTAATATGCTGAGGATTAAAGGTTGGCACCACGTTATCATCTAAATGAGTAAGTGACATTACCGCAGGTTCTGTGTGCTTGATTGCAAATGTTTCTCTATTCATCAAAACATATTCACATTTTAAAGAATAATCATCTTTTGCTATTTCTGGGAAAGTTTTGCTATCTCTAAAACTCAAGGCAAACTCATAGTTACTTTCATAAGCTCTCAAGTTAAAGGCTAAATCTTCTGGCAATTCAGGAACATTAAAAGCTACACTATAGCTTGAATCAAATGAAAAACCAAAAGAAAGCGGTCGAGAAGATTTGATCTTTAGATTCTGTAAGTATTCAGCACCACCTTGCATTGAGATGGCATTTTCCAAACCATCCTTTGCAATATCTCTAAAAAATTTAAATGCTTGAATGAAATTGGATTTTCCAGATGCGTTAGCTCCAATCAGGACATTAAATTGACCCAACTCGACTTCAGTATCCCTAAAGCTCTTAAAGTTATCCAATTTTATCTTCTTGATAGCCATTAATTTTATCCTTATAAATCGACTATATCACTCGGCATGATGAAAGTTGACAATAATATAAGGTAATTAATCATTGATAAAAAGTCAAGTGTTTTAGAATGTCCTTGATAAAAGGATTTTTAGTGATTGGGTATGTTCATTCCTTGTCAAGACTTTATTCTGGTGGGGATGGGAGGGTGGGGATGAAGTCGATGATGCCTAAGCCGGTGCTGTCGAGTTGGTCCCAGATGCCAGCAGCGATGATGGTGCTGTCGGTGGTACCCCACCAGTTTTGTTCGGCGTCCACCCGGTTTATGGATAGGTTATAATAGGTCCAGGTGTTATCGGAAAAGTCGTTACGACGCAGGTATGGATTTGACTGATTGATTCCCTGTATCGCTTTATCATTGCCAGTGATTAGGTTATCGGTGATTTCCGGGGAGCTTAGCCACAACCCGAATCCCACGTGATTGCCAGTGATTTGGGAATTTCTGATGGTGACGGTGTTGGCGGTATATAAACCGGCGAAACCGGTGTCGCAGTCGGCGATGGTGTTGGAGTCGATGACGGTAAAGGATACGTATAGGCAATACACGCCCTTGGAGTGCCCGGAAATCCGGTTGCCATAAATCCAGGGGTGTGAGAAAGGGTCGCATTGGATTCCGGTGGGGTATCCGCCGGGAGTGGGATTGAGGATGTCATTGTCGATAATTTGGGGTTGGGCTTGGTAACTGACATAGATGCCGACATGGGTGAAATTGCGGATGGTACAGTGTTCTATTGCGGGGGAGGTCAGGGAATCGCACAGGATGCCCAGATTGGAGTATTCAATGGTGCAGTATTTCAGGGACGACAGAGTGTCTGCATCGCGACCGCTGAAGGATAAGCCGTTCCAGACGCCTTCGTATCCGGTAAAGTGGATGGGGGATTCGGGGGTGCCTTCGGCAATCAGGGACCCGAATACCGCAATGCCCATTTTCCAACCCATGCTGACCTCCACGCCGGGGTCAATGGTCAACACGGCTCCGGATGATACGATGACCGGGAATTCCACCAAGAAAGGGGACATCTCCAATGTCCAGGTCATGCTGGAGTCGATGTACCCGCCCACCCGACTGGCTTTGATGGGGACGTTAATCGCCATGTCGCCGCTGTCGCAGGCGGTAGTCATCAGTGCTGCCGAGATCACGATCAGTACAATTAGGATGCGGATGGCGGGCATGGTTACAGTACCTTTTGGTAGGCTTGTTCCAAGTCGGTGACGATGTTGTTCCAGGCATAGTGTTCCCGGACGGTTCGATGGGCTGCGGATCCTAAGTCTTTTGCCAGTCCGGGATTTTTTATTAATTCGATGACGCCTTCGGCAAAGTGTGCGCAGTCGCCGTTTTCCGCTACCCAGGCGTTTTGCAGGTGGTGTAAGCCTTGCGCAGAACCCCGGCAGGAGACGATGGGGCGGCTGGTTTCCATGTAATTCAGCAGCTTGATGGGGAATCCCCACCATCCGAAACGGGGATTCAGGGCTACGTGGCTGCGGGACAGTAGTTCCAATGCTTGGGGGAATGTCAGGTTGTCGTGGGTTTCCACGGATTGTGTCATTCTTAGGCGCTGGATTTGGCGGCGGAATCGGCTGCCGTCGCCATGGGTGGCGATCATCAGACGGGCGTCGGGGATTACGTTAGCTACCAGTTTCCAGGCATCGAGCAGGAAATCCAGGTTTTGGTAGCTGTCCAAGTTGCCCATGTAGATGGCAGTGGGTGTGTCGAAAGAAAGGTAGCCGTTTTTTGGGAGTGACTCCACCGCAGGGGGGATGTGTTGGGTGTTTTCCTTGGCGGCACCTCGGGTAATCATGGCTTGCTGGATTCCGGGAGTCAGCGCTAAGCAGTGGTCTCCACGAGGGGGGACGTATTGGTCTAAGGCGCGACCTAAGGATTCAAACCGGGACCGCAGCCAGGGACGGCGGAAATAGGTGGGCAGCTCCTCCGCCAGCATGTTGTGGGCGTGATATATTACCGGAATTCCGGTTTTGCGCCGGACGGCGTAGGCTGACAGAGGGGCTTCGTAGTTGTGGGCATGGATGACCTGGATGTCGTAGTCGCGCACCACTTTCCGTAAGGTGCGGGTCAGGTTCCAATCCAGGATAGGTTTTCGCCAGTCGGGACCGGAACGGATGCGATGGTAACCGGGGAATCCTTTGGCGCGATGTACCGTCATCTCCACCGATCGATGGAGGTCGCCGAAGTGATAGGCGACGATATGGATGTGATGCCCGCGATTTTCGAGGGCACGGGACATTTGCTCCACCAGCACTTGAGTGCCTTGCGCCGCGGGGAAGGGGCAACCCATTACCATTGCGATTCGCAGGGGTTTCATAACGCCGCCTCCAGGATGGGTGCGGGTTCGGGGATTATCGGGGCGCCCTCCATCCATTGCGGGACGGGGTGGTTCAGGTGCCGAAGGATGGTGGGTGATATGTCGGCGATGTGGGCATGGGAGATGTTCCCGGACGTTTTTTCCTGTTGATAGGCGACGACTATTCCCTGAGAACGATGGGTGCCGTTGAAGCCGGAACCTTTGGCGCCCCGGTAGCGGTTTGGTGGTATGGTTTGGACAGGATCATCGGTGACGGCGCTGTTGGAATTACCGATGGCAAGGCTCAAACCGTCGATCAGGGCAGGTTCCAAGATTAGGTCGGGGATCATGGGGACATATGCGCCGTCGAAGATTTCCTCGCGGCGATAGGCTTTGCTGATAACCGGTTTACCGGTGATGGGGCAGCGCCAAGCGAGGAGTTTTTCGCTAAGTTCTTCGATTAGTGAGTCTTTCCCGGATGGGGATACGGTACCGTGGGGATCGCGTCTCTTTAGACGGCACCAGATCGCGGGGAAGCTGTTGGCTTCTTCGCTGAAGGCAATGGTGTGTTTCCAGTCGATATGGTTGAAGCGGCGTCTGGATTCCAAGGGTCCCATCAGTGTCTTTCCTTTACGGAACAGCCATTGGGGGACATTTGCGGGCAGGTATTCCAACGCTCGATTGGTAATACTTCTTGAGCGAGATTTTCGTTTTCGACTGGACAGGAATCGCAGGTAGCCTTGTTTTTGCAGCCACAGATTCAGGTAGATTTCGGTGGTGCCGGCGCCGCCGAAGCCATGGTCGGACATGACGATTAACAAGTCTTCCGGATTTAGGAGGTCCAAGAAACCTTGGAGGGCTTGATCTATGCGTTGATATATTTCCGTGAGTGTGTTGCCGAATTCCGCAGCCAGTTCGGGATCATGGCGGGGGGAATCGGGGTCATGCAGGCTCCAGAAATGATGAGATGCGGTGTCGGATTCGGGGAATACCATCCAGAACAGGTCCCAGGACTCCTTTTCCCATAACCATTGGAAGATGGTCTGGCGTTTGGCGATGTTTTTAAGCAGGACGTCGCGGGCTGTGGCGTACCATTGGGAGGTGATGCGGGATTCGGAAATGCTGCCGTAGGGGTAGTCGCCAAATTTGCGGAACAGTTCGCGGGCAAGTTCCGGGGGATATATCATGCTGCGTTGGGCGGACACTGCCACCGGACAGTCGAATCCGCCGATTACAATGCCGTTTATGGGATCGGGCGGAGAGGTGGCGGGGATGCCCAAGGAGGCGACTTTCGAGCGGTGTCTGCTCAGGGTTTCGAAGATGGTGGGTACGCCGCGGTGGCGGGAGTTCAGGAATATCAGGCGATCCTGCCCGGGGAGGCGTCGGGTGAAATCGACGATGCCGTGTTTGCCGGGACCGACGCCGGTGATGGCGGTGGTCCAGGCGGGGAAGGACGAATGGGGGACAGTGGAGGACAGCGCAGCGCCAGCGCCGTTTTCCCGTAGGTGTTTTAGCGCGGGCAGCAATCCACGATCAATCAGGGGCTGGATAAGGTTCCAGCTTCCCCCATCGATGCCGAATACTATCACTCGTGGTTTTTTAGGCATCGCGGTGTGCCGTGTTATTTGGTATAGCCCAGCGCGCGGAGGCGTTCTTCGGTGGCGCGGTCGATGGTGATTTGGGGGATGGTTCCTTTTTTCTCCATAGCCCGGTTCAATATGTCTTGTAGCATCCCCCCCATATCCTGTGCTATTTGGGGGTTTTGGTCAGTAAGGTTGATTAATTCTTGGGGGTCATTTTCCAGGTCGAATAGGGCGGATTCCGGTAAGCCGCGGGGGTTTCCGGGATTGGCTTCCATCCAAACCATGCTGCCGTTGCTTACGGCTTTGACCTGGTTTCCTTCGTGATCTACCTCGGCAAACCGGAGGCGGTCGGGTGCGAATTCGGCAGCGAACATGGGCTGACCCTCCCAAGTTTCCGGGATGGGAATTCCGCACAGTTCCAACACGGTGGGACCGATGTCCACGCCCATGACCGGGTCGTTGCGGATGGTACCAGCCAGTTCATTTTGCGGCAATCGGATAATCAACGGGACGTCCAGGACTTCGCGGTATAGAGTGGTGCCATGCCACCAGCCGCCGTGCTCCAGGAATTCTTCGCCGTGGTCGGAGGTATAGATGACGATGGTGTTATCGGATTTTCCGGACTTATCCAGGGAGGTAAGGATGCGCCCAACTTGTTCGTCCATGTAGGTTATTTCCGCCCGGTAGCGATCCAAGATAAGGGGTAGGTCGCCAGCCGGTGGGTTGGGGGTGGTGACCCGGGCGGTGGCTTGACCATTGAAGGGATGTTCGAAATAGGGATCGTGGGGATCCATGAAATAAGTCCATAAAAAGAACGGTTCCGGTGGTGCCGATTCCAGCCATTTGATGGTCAGGTCCGCCACTGATTTCGCTTCCCAGTAATAATGGTCGACTCGATAGGTGCCTGCGGTGATTTTTTCCACCAGTTTGCGGACGGTGCCGTACACCACCAGATTGGAGGCGGCGTCATTGGCACCGAAATAGTGCGATGGCGCTAAGTAACGATACACTCCGAAGCCGCGGTCGAAGCCGAAGAAGGGCGTCAGATTGATGTTGTTGACCAGCCCTACGGTAGAGTAGCCGACCTGTCCCAGGATTTCGGGGAAATGGGGTACGGTGGGGGACAGCCCATGGATTTTTCGTTCGGCGCCGTGGGTGGATGGATACAGGGAGGTCAGGATCGATGCTACCGAGGGTCGGGTTTTGGAAGCCTGCACCATGCAATCGGAAAATCGCACACCCGATGCAGACAGGGCATCGATGTTGGGGGTTTCAACACGATGGGGATCGCTGTCGGTCAGGAAATCATCGCGGAGGGTATCGACCACGATCAGTAATATATTAGGCGGCGGGTCGGTGTTTTGTGACCAGTTGGCGGGAAGCCATTTTACGGAACCGGTTCCTTGGGGGCTCAGGAATTGCAACGCCCATCCGGCAATGGTGAGTACTAAGATGATGACGACGGAGGGCAGTAGGTAACCTTTGCCATCGGTTCCAAACAAGCGTCGGACAATTACTCGCAACAAGTAAAAGGTAATCAGAATTCCGATTAATGCGCCCACCATCAACAACAAGCCGACCGGTGCTTTCCAGCCCACGGATTCCTGCAGGAGGTCGCGGCGGACACGGAATAATATGATGCTGAAGAGCAAGAGGGACATGATGGCGGTCAGGCTGTCCCGCCAGTTGATTTGTGCCGATATTTTCCTTGGCAGGCGGGTAAGGCTCCAGATTAATGCCAATCCAGCGCCAAGCGCACCATAGATTGTCACGCCAAACCACAGGGCGGATAGAGATCGAAAGTCGCCGGACGACAGGCAGAGGTATAGGGTTTCCAATAAACCTACCAGGGTGCCTGCCAGTAAGCCGCCGAGGATGGCGGTGATTAGGGATAATATTGGGATGGTGGTACGGGATGTCATGGTTTTAGTATAGTTAGCAATCCGCCATAGGCGGACAGGTTTGGCAAGTTAACAAGTTATCAATCCGCCAATTGGCGGACAGGGTTTGTGTCGGGTTCCGGTGGAACCCGACTTACAATCTGGGTCCCCGCCTTCGCGGGGATGACATTAAGGGATCCAATTGGGTAAACCGCTGAAGCGGTTAGATTTAATCTTTATACATTCTTATCACCCGAATAAATTCGGGTGCTGTCTCAACGCGGTGGCAAGCACTGCACTCCAAACAATTTCATCTGTCAGATGAGGAATCGTGATTCGTTGAATCGTGATTCGTTGAACCGAGGTTCATTGACACCTGCAGCACGAACCTGCCACCTGCGGAGAGGTGGCAGCGTGATTTTAGGTTTATTTAATAGGCGCCTTTGCCTTTTAATACGGCAGGGATGGTTTTAAGTAGGATAATTAAATCTAAGAGTAATGATTGGTTTTTGATATAGAAATCGTATTTCAGGTTTTCGTGTAAGAAGAGGTCTTTACGACCCAGGATTTGCCAGAGTAGTGTGAATTCCATAAGCTTAGTCAGCAGTTTGTTTGTATAATTTCATAAGTTCACGACGCCGGTGTGATGGTCTGATAAGCAGTAAGATCCCTCCGGCACTACTTAAAATCATGTCAACCCAGAATCCAAGATGAGCGAATAGGAATGCGGTTTGCGAGGGTATTCCCACACGACCCAATAGGTACACGAAAGTCCCTTCACGGATCCCTTCACCACCGACCGAGATGGGGAAACCCACGGTGGCAGCGATCATGATCGGGGCTGCGAACAACAGGTCGGCGATGGGGACAGATGATCCCACTGCCCGGCTGGTACACAGATACACCACGATGGTGGCGCTGTGTACGCCGATTCCGCACAGTGCAGCCGCGATAAGAATTCCACGATGTCCCCGATATCGAGCTACCGCATCGGCGGTTTTGCGGATGGTGCTGCTGATGCGTCCTTCCCCGGGGAAGAAACGCTTGGCAACCGCAATCATTCCGCCAGGTGACCACAGAATGGCGGAACTGATGATGACCGGAATTAGCAGGAACAGTCCCAAGCCCACCAGGATATTGGCGCCGAAGATCCGGATGCCAAAGGGCAGCGCCAGGATCACCAGCGTCGACAATGCGAAGAATCCGGTGACCTTTTCCACCAGGATGGTGGTGACAGATTCCAGGGTTTTTCCGGTGACACGGGCAACATCCCAGAGGCGGTAGCCGTCCAGTCCGATGGTGCTGGGCATGAAGGTGCCGATGAATCGCCCTTCCAGGAAGGCAGTAATCAAGTGTTTGGCGGGCAGTTTGATGCCCTGTCCGGTCAGCAGCAGGTGCCATCGGACGACGGTCAAGCCCATACCGACTGCTTTAATCATCAGCGCCAGGATCATCCAGGGGATCAGCCGTGATAGGGACAGCCCCCGGATTTCTTGCCAAAGTTCAGCCGGATCCACCGGCAGGAACCCATGGTGAATCCCCAGCCAATCGGGACGGAACAACAGCACGAACAACAATAGGGTGACGAAGATTCTCACGACTTGCAGTATGGCAGATTTCACCCTAAGTACCCCAACGCACGCAGCCGATTTTCTACCGACCGTTCCTCTTCCGGGGAATAGTCTTTTTGTTCCGGAGACAACTCCTGCTCCGGACTGGTAAAAGTCGGCGGATTATTTCTCAATATTTCCGGTTTAATAAAGTCAAAGAAGATTTTCCCGTCAAGCTGCTCCGGAATCGGTTCCCCCATCAGGTAGAGCACGGTGGGGGTGGTGTCTTCAATTTTCGCCCCCGTGATCTTTCCCGCCTGGATGGCTGGTCCGGTTCCGAATAGTATTCCCTGGGAACGGTGGAAGCCCAACGGGGTGTCCAGGGAGGGGGAAAACCATTTGCCGATGTTCAATAACGGGCGTCCTAATATGGCGTAGTCTCTTGCGATAAAGACCAGGTCCGGTGCGTATTGGGCTTGGGAACCGTGGTATAGGTCGTTGCCCTGCCACACGTTGTCCATTATGGTCTGCCCGGATTCATCCGTTAATAGTTCCAGTTCGGATTTTATCTCCTGTAGTAACTCGGGATCGGGTTGAGTTAGGTAGATTCCCTGTGATGGTATAGATGCGAAGAAGGCGCGGGTGTTGTCCCAATCCACTGCGGCTTCCAGTTCGGATTTGAAGGAGGACCGGGTGCGGCGGATTTTGCCCCGGAACCAGCTCTGGAAGGCGTTGGGCAGCAGCTTTTTTACCAAGGGGCTGTCGTTTAGGCGCATGGCGGTATAGAATAAGTTCTTTTTTACGGATGCGACGGATTTTACTTTGAGCCAGCCTTTGTCCATCAACCACTGGTTGACATTGAAATAGGCTTCGGTGCCGCCGAATCCATGGTCGGAGACGATAATCAAGTTGGTATCCGCGGGCAGATTGCCGGCGATGTCTCCCACCGCACCGTCCAGTTTGCGGTAGAGTTCCTTGACCCGGGGTCGGACCAGTTTTGCCATGTCGGAATTGTACAGGTCGAACTTGGGGTCCAAGTATTTCCAGAACAGGTGTTGGATGCGGTCTGTGAGGATGAATACCGCCATCAGGAAATCGGGCTGGTAGCGTTTTTGCAGATAGTGGAAGGCTTTTAGCCGGGCATCGAAGGCGCGTTCCACATCGTCCAGGAACGCCTGGGCATCGGCGGGAAGTTCGGTGTCGTATTTGGGGATGTCGATGTTGACGATGTATTCGCCGATTTCGTTTTTCATTTCGGCGGCGAGTTCGCGGGGATA
>CBDVBD010000118.1:0-10530 GCA_965372135.1 uncultured bacterium
AGGGCATCCTAAAAACAAACGAAACTGACTTATTACTCATTGTTATTTAAGTGTATTTGTTTTCGGTTTGCTTAGCTTGATATTGTGTAATTCATCAAATAATCCGAAATGAATAATTAAAAAACTGGGAGGATACAAAAATGAGGCTAATTACCACACTACTATTTTTGTTGGCATGGGTGATACTACTTGCGCTAGGATGTTCAAAGGATGATGACGAAGGTCGCCCAACCGGTTCAGTAAATGATCCTCCGGATACACCTTCAGCACCCTATCCAGCCGACAACGATTCATTAATTTCAGTGAACGTATTGTTAACATGGTCATGTAGCGATCCTGATGGAGACGCACTTACCTACGCTGTCTATTTCAACCACCTACCCAATCCTGCCTTTATGGGTAACTTTAGTATGAATTCTTATCAGCAATGGAATCTATATAATGAGACAACATACTATTGGAAAATAATAGCTTCCGACGAACAAGGTAGTTCCACTGAGGGACCTGTTTGGAGTTTCAATACCATAGGGGATAATCCACCAGACATGCCCCATTCACCATATCCTCCACACAATGCTAATAATGTGCCTACGAATGCTGACTTATCTTGGCAATGTAGTGATCCGGAGGGTGATCCTTTGACATATACTGTGTATTTTGATGATAATCCTAGTTTTTTTCTTCCGGTCAGTAACCACCAAACAAATAATTCTTATGACCTTGGGGACCTGTTTAGTCAGACTACTTACTATTGGAAGATAAAAGCACATGATTCAAATGGGAATGACACTACTGGACCCGTGTGGCAGTTTACCACAGATTGAGAATTACTTTGAAATCATGAATGAATTCCTAACCTCACACACGTACCTCACGGTCTGTATAGGCTGGTAATAAGGTCACACTCCTAGAAGTTCTTCATGCCAAAAGAAAACCAGGAAGTGGAAAAATAGAACGTTATACGCATTGAAGGCGTACTTGTGTACCGCAGGCGCATTCGATTCCCGCCGTCTCCACTGGCATTTCGTAAACCTACCGATTTCAGTGGGTTTTCACTCTATAGGATCTTTTTCATACCTTTGTTATCCTTATATTGCTTATTTTAAAATACTAACGGCTAAATAATATCTGAGCAAAAAACTACGTAAGGTTGAAAAATCACTTGACTTTATATAAAAAATTGGTTAATATATTCAGTAGTAAAATAACCATACCTGATCCGGGAAAAACCTCTTCATCACATCGGCAACATCCGGCTAATATTAATTTCTATACGTTACTTCTTACTTTTCCAGACTCCGGGGACTGTCCTCGAATTATTCCATTAATTTTCCTGCAAATCTGACATAATCATCAGAAAAAGGAGGAAAGCGTGGAACGAATGTTTTTAATAATATCCATCAGCATAGCTCAGATGGCGTCGGGATTCTTGGCATTTGCTGACCAGCCTGTCGATATACAGGTGGTCGTTAACAAACAAGCCAGCGTAGATCAGTTCGAGCCTATCCCGTTCGAGTGGGCTGAGATCAATCCCAATGCCCCAGGAGGTTTACCTGGTATTCAAATCCGCTATTATGTTGATCCCGTAGGAGGACCATTCGACTTGGGTTTTGGGTTTCCATTCTATGATTGCGATGTTTTCAATTCAATCTATGTATGTATAAACGGATTTGCTGCCTTCTCTTACCCATCGGGTGGCTTGTTTACTAATCAACCCATTCCCACTGCCAGCGAGCCAAATAACCTGTTAGCAATCCACTGGGATGATATGTATCTGTTCCCAAGCGGCAGCATCTGGTATTATCCAGATTCTGCCAATAGCAGGTTCATGGTGGAATGGTATCAAGTCCAACATTATGGTACTGGAGGGAATTATACATTTGAGATGATCCTATACCCCGACGGTACCATCGATTACCAATATCATACAATCCAACATGGTACTCCGAACTCCTGCACGATTGGAATTGAGAATAGCACTGGTACTGAAGGTCATCAGGCAACTTATAACGGTTCTGGTCCCTTCGAATCGTTGTCGGAAACTGCCATCCGATTCCTCCCCGTGTGTGTTGAACCGGTCGATGATTTGGTTATTTCACTTAGCAGTGGTGCGGATTTTGATCACGTGGTATTGACCTGGTCCTCGGCTCAGGGCGCCCAGCAATACCATATCTACAAATCCATCACCAGCCCCCAAAACGGATTTGTAATGATCGACTCTACTACCAACACTACTTACACTGATCCTGACGCCATCACGGGAGAAACCAAGAGCTTCTATTACGTGACATCGGATATTACTGCCTCAGATGCAAGCACTACCGGATTTTGATACCCTGGATATGATTAAGGAAATTCTTGACAATGTTTCTCGAACGCAGTCCACCGTAAGCGGATGAAGCCGCACTCGATAACGGACTTGTGCGCCCGTGGCGTACTTGTGCACCGCAGGCGGGTTCGATTCCCGCCGTCTCTACTTACAGAAAACCCGTTCAAAACTGAACGGGTTTTCATTTGATACAAAATCACGGTGAGATTATTTCACCAGCAGCATCTTGTTTAAAAGAACCTTGCTGCCGGCTTCCATGCGGGTGAAGTAGAATCCGGATGCTAAGTGCCCGGCATTCCAGTGAACCAAGTGATAACCTGCCGGTCGGACCTGGTCAACCAAAGTAGCAACTTCGCGCCCTAAGACATTATAAACTTTTAACGTTACTTTACTCTGTTGCGGCAACCCAAATCGAATGATAGTAGTTGGATTGAATGGATTGGGGTAATTCTGCTCCAAGACAAAATCATTCGGTATTAATTCATCACTCTCCAAGGACACCGAAGTCCCTCCGTAATCCACCACCACCGTGTCGGACGGTCCGGATTCGCCCTGGTCATACATTGCCGTCACGTAGTATTCATAGAATCCTAAGGGCATACCGGTCAGGTCATCCTGGCAGGTCAGGTTACAAATCATTGAGTCGATCATCTCGCCTTCACGGTAAACGTTGTAGCTCAACAGTGACGCTATCATTCCGGAAGCCCCTGGAGAATTCCAGGTTAAGGTTACAATATCACCGGTGAGATCTGCTTCCAGGTTGTCAGGCGGGTCCATCACACCCTGAAAGACAAGGTCCACATCATCGATATACCACCCTTCGGCGCCGGTTCCCTGGTCGCTGCCGAACCGGAAACGGAGTTGTAAGCTGCCGGAATAACTGGACAAATCAACCACCACCGGTGTCCAGTCAATGCTTCCGGAGAAGCAGGGAATCCCGCCCTCGAAGGGACCGGTATAGGGACTTCCTCCACCAGTCTCACAGCGGATATGTTGGTTGTATCCACCTTCGGGAATGAGCTGTGCCCATGCACCGCCTCCAACCGATATCTCGATGATACCCCCATCATAAGCGGAGTCGGGATAAAAGCTGGAAATTTCCGCATCCATCCAATGGTTGAAGTGCAATTCGCATCCCAATGGAAGATCCAAGGCAGGCATGACCAAGCCGGCATCCATATGATCGCTGTAATTGCCGGTTCCGGTGTCGCCGCATTTCCAGGCATGGGTGGGGGAACTATAGTCCTCGGTGGATATATGCCAGTCATCCGCCCAGCCCGGTGTTGCTGCAACGTGGGTCCAGCTTCCCTGACCCGACTCGATGTCATCGAAGAATCCACCCAAGCTTAGGTCATACAGCAGGTACTTCTGCAGCCCGTTGTCGCCGGTCAGCTCCACATAGATAATGGCACGGCTGGGATCGGGACAGGCATGCGCCAACTGCAATTCAAAATCGGGAGTCAATGCGGCGGTGCCTAATGCCGTCAAGGTATCCAAACTTGCCGCACCCTGGTTGACCACAAGATGGAGGTAGTCGGTGGTCATGGTAGCGGAAACATTGCTGGCATTGCTGGAGCCGTCATTGGAAAGGGTGACAGTGATATCCGCCAGTTCTCCCGGGTCCAACTTGCCGTTTCCGTTGCCACCGACAACGTCATCCACTTCCAGAGACAAGATCGTGATTATCGTTGCGTGGAGCTGGATGGCAAAACTGGATTCCCAAATAGTATCGGTGCTGTCTTCGGCGGTGACGTCAATCAATACCCAGTGCTGATCCGGCGCGTCGGACGATACATCGAAAGCAAAACCGTCGGTCAATGTCACGGTAGTATCGGCAGCGATATCACCGGCAAATTCGGAATCGTCCGTGATGGTGATATATGGATCGTCCGTGCTCACCGTCACGGTGACGCCGTTGGCGGGATCCAAACCTACATTCGCCATATCCAACGATAACAGAATACTTTCCCCATAATCCGCCAATCCGTCGTTGTTCCCGGCAGCGTCGTTCAAAGTATGCCCTTCATAAATCACATAAGGACCTGACGGTGGAATAATGGCGACAATGGCTTCGTAGGGAATGCAGTTGTGACCGGTCACCGTCAAATTCATATCGGCAGGGATCACCGGTGCTTCCTCGAATTCCAGGGTAACGTGCCCTGCCGCATTGGTCCAACCCACCGCACACACTTCGCCGTTTTGCGCACACACCATGGCATCTTCCACCGGGGAACCGCCTTGGAAAACATCCACATTGTAGGTGTCAAGCCCAATCAGGTGCACCGGCTGATGAGTAACAGTCAGCACCTGCGGAGTATCGGTCCACACATCGATGCAGGCATCACCCAGCCACAAATAAGTACGGGCGTTGGATCGCCCCAAAGTACCATGACCATTTAATACGACAACATTAGCAAAGTTGGTCACATATCCAATGTTGTTAATGCCTTCATCGTACACCGCTTTGTACATCTCTTTGTCATAGTCATGATTTGGAATAGTGTAGCTGGGGATAATGGCACTGTTGATTGCCACCGCCGCATAATCGGCTTTCATAAAGGACTCAGCTAAACAATCCCCGGGATGATTGATGATATCCATATTATCGCAGCACACGTCAAAATGCACAAACAGCCTGCTGGAACCATTGGTAGGATTCACGTTGGTCATCTGATTGATGTGAATGACCGTCAACGACCCGGATGGACCCCATTGCCACCACTCAGTGGCGGACCCATGACCACGGTAATTCAGAATGCCGCAAGCCGTGTTGTTAATGTAATTCACCACATCGGTATTCGTCCCGCCGTTTCCACCATAAACGCTGTCGAATATGGCAGTTTGTACGGAATAGGTGTAGGCAGCGATTTGATTCTTACATTGCGTGTATTTCAACGGGTACTGTTCCTCATGAGCAACCAGTAACGTGTGTTCCGCCCAGTTGGTGGAATTATCCGGGTTTGTCAGGTAATTCATTAGTTTATCAATCTGGTCGTCCAATTCGTCTAAGTTGTCGTACACAATCCTGCCTATGGCGATTTCGGCGTAATGGTCATCATCACCCCACGGAACCAAACAACTGTACCAGCTATCACTGTAGGACCCATCGCTGCCGTCAGGATTCCACCAATACAACGGCACATTATGATCGCCGGTGCCGGCATCGCCTACCATGAGAACATATTCAAGACCTTGTTCCTCATAGAGGGTTAGGATGTAATACTTAAACTCAATCGGATCGTCGAAATCAGGAGCAGTAATCGTGCGCACTTCCACAGGATACCCCTGGGCAGTGCGGAAATCAACCAAGGATTGGAGATGGCTAACCGCCGGTGTGTTGGTAATGATAAGGTACTTGATATTCGGTTCATCGGTCTGCATCACCTCATAACCTAACTGGCTGTAATTCAGCAGCGCCGCGCTGTACATTTTGTCGAACTTCGGAGACACACGATGGTGATCCCCTTCCAAGGGATTGGGACCCGCGCCGGGAGTTGCCGTAACTTCCACCCGCATCTTCCGGAACGCCTGCAGTACACCGGTAGCTGGATTGTACTGAAACGGCGTAATGCGCACCGACACAATCCGGCAATCCCGCCATATATGAGGTCCGTCCAGCGATACCATCGATTCCGGCATCGCGCGGTTCTGCTGATATACTGCCTGATCGATGGTAAACGGTGATTGATTCTGCGCATCCTGAAGGGGTTCTTGAAAAGGGTACACCCGGTAATCGGTAAATGTCTCACCCTCCATATAGGTTACCCTTGCGCTGACAGTACCGGTGGCAGGCAACCCAATTAGGGTCGTTAACACCGGAAGATCGGGGTGTCCGATCTGTAGTCCCGCTAAGTTTTCCTCGAGGATTAGTTTCTGATACGTGACACCTTCCTGTTCAATGGTCGTCTGATAGAAACCGGGAAGGGTGATTTCTAACACACTGCGAGTTCCGCTGGATTCCACTAAACGGATATTTAAATCCGCGGATGAAGCGCTGGGATCCAAAGGCACCCATTCGAGCTCTTGAACCGCTAAAAGCATGATAGGCAAACATAATAATAGAGCGATTGCCCAAGCCGAATGACATTTAATTCCATTTTGCCGGTGCATGGTCTCCTCCTCTGTGTTTACAATCAAAACGGAAAATACTGTAAATCGGATGCTATGATAAGTTAATTCCAAAATATGTGAAAGTCAAGCAGATTTTGCACCATATGGGAATTTCTTCCCGGGACACAAAAAGATAACAAAAAAGAATAATACACTTAGTTAGGCTTCCAACCCTCCCTCGACATGGCTTCAAATGAAACGAGATGACTGGAGTTTTTTTCCTTGATTTTGTTATTAAATTTTCTATATTAATAAATATAGGTATTTAACAAAATCAGATAAAACAGGTTCACATTATTGTGTTTGTATAAAATTATTAGGAACAGGCAATGAAAGTTTTCAAATCGCCCAAAACATATATCATCTTAGCACTGGTTGTAATTATCGCCTACCTGTTTTAGAAATTCCCGGGACGGCAAAACTGCTGAAATGGCTATTGAAGCGCGGACGATAACTATTGGGCTGGTGATACCGACATTAAACGAGGAGCCCTTCATCGCCAAAACCCTAAAGTCGGTTCAAAACCAGCCCTATATCAAAGACATCGTTGTAGTGGACGGCGGTAGCAGCGATAACACTCTCGAAATCGTCAAGGGATTTGGAGTCGATGTTATTCAATCCCCTCGCGGAAGAGGTATTCAACTGGAAACCGGTTGGCGCGCGGTAAACGGGGATATCACCTGGTTCCTGCACGCCGACAGCATACCGCCTCCAAACGCAACTACGCTGATCAGTAAAGCATTCCAAGACCCTGGTGTTTCCTGCACAGCCTTCCATTTGGCTTTCAACACATCGCGTTGGGATTTGCGTTTAATCGCCTTTGCCACCAATCTTAGATCATCTTTGCTTAAACTCCCTTACGGCGATCAAGGTATCGCGGTACGCCGAAGCGACCTGGAAGCGGTAGGTGGATTACCGCATTGGTCGTACCTGGAAGACGTTTGGCTAATCGAAAATATGCGGCAGCGGGGTAAACTGAAATTACTGCCAGGATACATTAGAACATCGCCACGATATTATCAAAAACACGGGATATGGCGCGCGGTCATGCGTCACAAGAAAATCATGACCTATTGGCACAAGCATAGAAAACCGATGCCGGGAGAGAAATAATGAATGTCAAAACTACAATGTTCGTGTTACTGATGTTGGTTCTTCCATGGCAGGGTCTGGGCTTCGACCACCAGTACAAATTGTGGAACGAATTACTGACCACCCATGTCGAAAACGGGTTGGTGGATTACGCCGCCATCAAAGCAAATCCCCAAAACCTGGATATGTTCGTGACCCAGGCAGGCGCAGTGCCACGTGAGGAGTTCGAAAACTGGACTGAATCGCAGCAACTAGCCTTCCTGATCAACCTATACAATGCGGTAACCATTCAACTTATCATTGGAGAATATCCGGTATCCTCGATTCGTAAAATCGGCGGAGTATTTAAAAATCCCTGGAAATTGAAGACAGTTCCCCTGTTCCGCGAAATGATTACTCTGGATAAGCTTGAACATGACATCATCCGCCCTCAATTTAATGAACCGCGCATCCACTTTGCATTGGTGTGTGCGGCGTTGGGATGCCCGTACTTGCAATCAAACCCTTACTTACCGGATATACTTAATGATCAACTTGAAGAGCAGACAACCACATTCCTACAAGCAGCATTAGAAAAAAACAGATACGATATAAATTCCAAAACACTGTATCTTTCGCCTATTTTCAAATGGTATGCCAAGGATTTCAAAAAAGCTGCCGGAAGTGTAAAGGAATATGTCAAGAAGTACATTCCCGCAGTGACCGAGGAAGCCAAAATCCGCTATACCGAATATGACTGGTCTCTAAATGACCATCACCAATGAGTTGCGTCCATTGATGCAGAATCCCGGAAAACAACATCTAATCGTCTTCGCAAAACCCCCGGTGTCTGGCAAGGTGAAAACACGTCTTGCCCGCCAAGTTGGAGACACAAAAGCAACCGATATTTATCGACAATTGTTGGATCATACTTTTCTGTTGCTTGAGTCACTTCAAGACGTGATACAAAGTACTATTGCATGGGCAGATGCGTTTGATGACTTCACATCCAATGCGAAGTTCCAGCATTGGTTACAACCGATCGGTACTCTCGGCGAAAAAATGGCTTGGGCTGTCCGCAAATCACTTAGAAACGGTTCCGGAAAAGTGGTGATTATTGGCGTTGATTGCCCCACCCTTATCGTGGACGATATTATTAGCGCCTTCCAAGCGTTAGACCATTCGCAAGTGGTACTGGGACCCGCCGAGGACGGTGGCTATTATTTAGTAGGTTCCACGCAGGACTTCCCTGCTCTGTTCCCTGACATAAAGTGGGGTACAAACCAGGTGCTCCAAAAGACCATCGAATCCCTGAGGAATACTGGAATTTCGTATTACTTGTTGGAAAAGAAATACGATATCGATACCATTTCCGAATGGGAGCGATGGCGAACATCAACGCAGAATCAATAAATCCGAGGAGTGCGGAACCATGGAAACTTATTATAATCCATCCGATTTAGCGAAATTCGGTGACATCGGAAAAGGTGATCCCGAACTATGGGACAAATTCTCCTCCTGGTATGGGGCGGTGTTCAATGACGGCGCTCTTTCCAAACGTGTAAAGGGGTTGATCGCATTAGCGGTAGCTCATGCCATTCAATGCCCGTATTGCATTGACGCCTATACCCAGGAAGGCTTACAGAATGGATGCAGCGAGCGAGAAATGACCGAAGCGGTACACGTAGCGGCTGCCATTCGCGGCGGTGCGTCCCTGGTCCACGGAGTCTAAATGAGAAATATCGTTGAGAATCTTTCCATATAGGACTATCATGCGGAGGGTCTATGATTGACCGAGACAAGGACATCACAATCCAAGTCGAGAAATTGATCACCATAGAATCAGAGGAGGGATTGACAAGTTTTGACCATAAGCTGTCGGAATCCGGTATCCACCCATTAACCGCCAATGGAATCACGGTGCTGCAAGTGAATGCGGGTCTTGTCTGTAATCAAACCTGCAAACATTGCCACGTGGATGCCGGTCCGAACCGGCACGAACAAATGGATCGAAAAACCTTCCAACAATGTCTGAATGTCCTCGATCGCACCGATATTCCCACGGTGGATATTACCGGGGGATCGCCGGAACTCAACCCGCACTTTCGATGGTTCGTCCAGGAAGTTCATGCACGCGGGCGGCAGGTAATGAACCGCACCAATCTCACGGTTATTTTTGAACCGGAACAAGAGGATTTAGTTGATTTCTTAGCTTCACATCATGTTGAAGTGATCGCCTCACTACCTGCGATTACACGCGAACAGACGGATTCCATTCGTGGTGATCAAGTATTCGACCAATCCATCAACGCCCTTCAACAATTCAACCAGGCTGGTTATGGCGTCGAGGAGTCAGACCTTCAACTTCATCTGGTCACAAATCCCCTGGGTGCATTCCTGCCGGGACCGCAGGCATCCATGGAAATGTATTGGAAAAAAGAATTGCACCAGCAATTCGGTATCACATTCAACAACTTATATACAATGACAAACATGCCCATCGGTCGTTTCTTCCAATGGCTCCAGACCAAAAAACTGTTGGAGCCGTATATGCGGAAGTTGGTCGAAGCCTTCAATCCGGCGGCAGCCCAAGCTGTGATGTGCAGGTACACTCTTTCAGTGGACTGGCAAGGCTTCATGTATGACTGCGATTTCAATCAAATGCTCGGGCTGAACGTCAACCACGGACTACCACATCATATCGGTGAATTCGATCCGGAACGCTTAGATAGCCGCCATATCGTAACCCAAATTCATTGTTACGGCTGTACCGCAGGATGCGGTTCTTCATGCGGTGGAGCAGTCATTTAATAGTTATATAATCCAAAGTGGTAGTTTTTACTATCGGTCGATATTGTTAGAAGCGAAAATCAAATTCGATATTCTTCCCCTTTGCGCTCTCTGCGACCTCTGCGCGAACTTTTTATCTGAGCAGTTCCTATCCGTCATCGCGAATCCGGCAACTGCCGGATGTGGCGATCTCAGTTTTGAATTTCGAATTTTGAAATTGGAATTTGTTT
>CBDVBD010000119.1:0-10509 GCA_965372135.1 uncultured bacterium
AGCAGGAGTTGCCAAAGCGGTTGACGGGTTGGATTTCGATGTTTATGAAGAAGAAATCCTGGGAATCGTGGGTGAGTCCGGTTCGGGAAAATCGGTGACGGCATTGTCGATTACGCGGCTTATTCCCAATCCTCCGGGACGAATTGTTGCTGGGGAAATCTACTTTAAGGGTCGGGATTTAATGGATTTGACCTATGACGAAATGCGCAATATCCGTGGTAAAGAGATCTCGATGATTTTCCAGGAGCCGATGACGTCATTGAATCCGGTGTTTACGGTGGGGATGCAGTTACGTGAAGTGATTTTAAAGCACGAAGATGTCACCAAGGGTGAAGCGCATGAACGGTCGATCAAGATGCTGGAATTGGTTGGGATTCCCGATGCCAGGAAACGGATGAAGGATTATCCGCACCAGTTTTCCGGTGGGATGCGTCAACGGGCGATGATTGCCATGTCGCTGTCGTTGAATCCATCACTGTTGATAGCGGATGAACCCACTACGGCGCTGGATGTGACGATTCAGGCTCAGATTATCGAACTGATGCTCGAGATGAAGAAAAAGCACAGTGGTGCGTCGATCATTTTAATCACCCATGATTTGGCTGTGGTGGCGGAAACCTGCCAGCGGGTGATCGTGATGTACGGTGGTAAGATACAGGAAGTAGCGGATGCCTTACCGCTCTACGAAGACCCGAAACATCCCTATACTCAGGGATTGATGGGCTCGATTCCTAATCCGGATCATGAAGTTAAAGGGCGGTTACAGGCGATTCGTGGGATGGTTCCAAGCATACTCGAGTTGCCGAAGGGTTGTAAATTCTGTACCCGTTGTGATAAAGTTATGGCGATTTGCAAGGACAAAGAACCGGAACTTCGAGAAATCGAAACCGGGCGATTGGTGCGTTGCCATCTCTATTAAAAATAGATATTTACTGAAACAGGGTCAACTTACGAAGATTAGATATGGCTGAAATTGACAAATTGGTGGATGTCAAAGACCTCAAGGTAAGATTTCCTATTCACGGGGGAATCATGCTGCGAAAGGTGGCTGAGGTCAAAGCAATTGACGGAGTTACTTTTTCAATCGATAAGGGCGAAACGCTTGGGTTGGTGGGGGAATCCGGGTGCGGGAAAACTACAGTGGGACGGGCGATTATTAATGTGCTTCGTGCGATTAATCCGGACACCGAAATCGAGGGGGAAATCTGGTTTCGTGTGAACGGCGAGATGAAAGAAATTGCTCACCTTAAGAAAAAGGCAATGCGCCCGTATCGCCCCCATGTGCAGATGATTTTCCAGGATCCCTATTCCTCATTGAATCCCAGGATGACGATTGGGCAAATTGTGGAAGAGCCGTTGAAGCTGCATACCAAAGGGGGTAAATCAGAACGGAATGAAAAAGTAGCATGGTTGCTTGAGACGGTGGGGATGTCTGGGGAACAGTCACAGCGTTATCCGCACGAGTTTTCCGGTGGTCAGCGCCAGAGGATCGGGATTGCACGTGCTTTAGCTACCAATCCATCGTTGATTATTGCAGACGAGCCGGTATCGGCGTTGGATGTTTCTATCCGTGCCCAGGTTATCAATCTGATGCAGGATCTGCAAAATGAATTCGGGCTCACCTATTTGTTCATTGCCCATGATCTTTCAGTGGTCGAACACATCAGCGACCGGATTGCGGTGATGTATTTGGGGAATATTGTTGAGATTGGAAAAAGCCGGCAGGTGTATCATGATCCCAAGCATCCTTACAGCAAAGCGCTATTATCGGCGGTACCGTTGCCTGATCCGCATCGTGCCGGGAAAGTGCAGCGGGTGATTCTAAAAGGGGATGTGCCCACCCCGATCGCGAAACCTTCCGGGTGTGGGTTCCGTACCCGTTGCCCAATTGCGAAACCGGAATGCGCAGAGCAAATTCCACCATTACAAGATAAAGGCGACGGGCATTTGGTGGCGTGCCCTTATGTGTAATGATAAAGTCCGCCATGAATGTAAGAAATGAATTTGCTGAACTGATAATTCAAAAGGAGGAAAAATGAACGATTTATGTCACGTCGAAATTCCCAGTAAGGACCTTGACAAAGCCAAGGTATTCTATGAAGGTGTGTTTGGGTGGAAAATCTATCAACCTGAAGGGTTTGAAGGTTATATGTTATATGAGACGGAAGAGGGGATAGGTGGTGGATTCAGTACCACCTTAGAGATCAACAGCCAGGCGGGCATACTGGTGCATATTTTGGTGGAGGATATTCCGGAGACATTGGGAGCGATCGAGGATCACGGGGGAACCATTGTAAAGCCAAAGACAGAGATTCCGGAGGTAGGTTTCTGGGCGCAGTTTACCGATGCCGAGGGGAATCAGATGGCATTATTCTCCAAGAAATAAACTCGTGATTTATTAACGTTTTGTGGCAAATCAGATTGTAATTAACATAGCAAACCTGGCATCTCAAGAAGCCAGGTTTTTCGTTTACTGGTGCCGGAGGCGGGATTTGAACCCGCACACCCCGAGGGGCGCCGGTCCCTGAAACCGGTGCGTCTGCCAATTCCACCACTCCGGCAGCAATAATAATGCGATTGGTAATATACAAATAATCGGGCGTTGTGTCAACTATAATCTTTCTGAATTCAGGAGATCTATATCAGACCAGCAATAATGTTTTAGTTAGGATACAGATTTAGTGATGGTATCTTTTTGGCAATTTGGCTTGATTTTTCATGAATTTGTTTGTACTTTTATAGATTAGATGAACCAGGAAGAAGCACGCATGAAAGTTGTGGCTCGGAATCGCAAAGCGTTTCACGATTATCACATTTTGCAGAAGTTTGAAGCCGGGTTGGTGTTGGAAGGACCGGAAGTGAAATCGTTGCGGGCGGGTCAGGTGAGTTTAAAGGAAAGCTACGCCACGGTGAAAGGCGGTGAGTTGTTCCTGGTGAATCTGTATATCACTCCGTACGATAAAGCTACGATACTCCCACCGGATCCCCGGCGGGAACGGAAACTTCTGTTAACGCGCCGGGAATTGAAGAGGATAATCGTCAGGGTAGAGGAGCGGGGGATGGCTTTAGTGCCGTTGTCGTTGTATTTCAAGAACCAGTGGGCGAAGGTGGAGCTGGCATTGGCAAAGGGGAAAAGGCAATATGATAAACGGGTGGACAAAGAAAAACGGATGGCGAAGCGGGAAATGGAACGGGAATTCAAAGAAAAGCTTCGCGGATAATCAGTTGATTGTTATAAGAATAATGAGGATGGTTTGGCGAAAAAAATGACATTTCCAGCGGTCAATGAACAGATGGATTGGATTCTCAGGGGGATGGAAGAAGTGATTTCGGAAGACGAGCTGTCAGCGAAAGTCGAGAAATCATTCAAGCTGGGAAAACCGCTGGTGGTAAAGCAAGGGTTCGATCCAACAGCACCGGATCTGCATTTAGGACATGTGGTATCGCTTCGGAAATTGAAGCAATTTCAGGATTTAGGACACACCGTAGTATTCCTGATCGGCGATTTCACCGGAATGGTGGGTGATCCGTCTGATCGCAGCGCCACCAGGAAGCGTTTAACCCGGGAGGAAGTGGAAGCCAACGCTGAAACCTATAAACAGCAGGTGTTCAAGATATTAGATCCTGATAAGACCCAAATCCGGTTCAACAGCGAGTGGCTGGGGGCGTTGGATGTGTACCAGTTTCTGGATTTGGCAGCAACCTATACCGTGGCTCGCATGTTGGAACGGGATGATTTCTGCAACCGGTATAAAAACGAGAAGCCGATTACCATTTTGGAATTTTTGTATCCACTGATGCAGGGGTACGATTCGGTGGCGTTGGAAGCGGATATCGAAATGGGAGGAACTGACCAGAAATTTAATCTACTATTGGGTAGGAAGATTCAGGAGGAGTACGGTCAGGAACGGCAGGTAGTGTGTATGATGCCGCTGCTGGTGGGCACTGACGGGGTGGAGAAGATGTCCAAATCGTTGGGGAATCATATTGGGATTTTCGATCCGCCCAACGAGATGTTCGGAAAAACCATGTCGATTGCTGATGAATTGATAATGCCGTATTTCCGGTTGTGCTCCGAAATCCCCAACTGGGAGTTGGCAAAAGTCGAACAGGAATTGACGGATGGTGCGAATCCCCGGGATGTGAAGTGCCGGTTAGCGAAGGAAATAGTGAAGCTGTATCATTCGGAAGCCGATGCGAATGAGGCTGAAAAGGAATTCGAGCGGATATTTCGCTCCCATGAGGCACCATGCGATATGCCAGAATATCATCCAGTGGAATGGGGGAACAAGATTTGGTTACCAAAGTTGATGGTAGCTGCGGGTTTGACATCATCCAACGGGGAAGGACGGCGGTTGATTACTCAGGATGCGGTTCGTATCGATGGAAATAAGATCACTGATCCTCATGCGGAGATTCAATTGGATCAGACATTTGTGTTACAGGCGGGGAAGCGGAGGTTTGTAAAGATTTGCCAGAAGTAGCATCCTCATCAAAATTAGAATCATTTCAAAAAGCGCTGGCAAAGGAGCTGGACCAGTTCAACCAGGAGTACCGAGACACACTGCGGTCCGATGTGTTCCTGGTGGATCAGGTGGTCGGTTATTTAGTGCGTAGCAAAGGCAAGCGTATTCGTCCGCTGTTGACGTTTATGGCGGCAAAGTTGTTTGGAGAAGTGACGCCACAGTGCATCAAAGCGGCGATTGTGGTGGAGTTGATGCACAGCGCCACGTTGGTGCATGATGATATTGTGGACGATGCGCCGGTGCGGCGGGGATTTCCTACCATTAACAACGTGTGGCGGAACAAGGTGTCGGTTTTGGTGGGAGATTATATGCTGGCGAAGTCGCTGACTGGGATGTTGGATTTACGTGATTTGGTGGTGTTCGATATTCTCTCCACTACCGCAAAGCGGATGAGCAGAGGGGAATTATTGCAGATTGCTAAGGTGAGGAAGCTGGATATTACGGAAGACATCTATTTAGATATGATCGCCGATAAGACGGCGGCGTTGACCAGTGCCTGTTGTGAATTGGGGACGATTACAGTGAATCAAGAGGACGGACACCGGGATATTATGCGGAATTTTGGGGAGAAGCTGGGGATTGCGTTTCAGATTCGGGATGATGTGTTGGATTTTGTAGGGGTGGAACGGTTGTTCGGGAAGCAGGTTGGTAAAGACATGCGGGAGCAAAAGATCACGTTGCCACTAATCCATGCATTTCAGAAAGCCGATAAATCTGAAGCCAAGGAGGTTCTGCGCAGGATTAAAAAAGGAGTCAACAAAAAGGGGATCCGGGAGGTGGTGGATTTTGTGAAGCACCACGGGGGGATAGAATATGCCGATAGATTGGCGCGACAATATGCCGATGAGGCATTACAATTATTGAGTAACTACCCTCCTTCGGGAGCTTTGGAACAGCTTACTGAATTTACCGAGTTTGTGGTTAGCCGTGACAAATAATAATCTACTTATAAACTACTTCGGAGGTTGATGTATGATCCGCAATAGTGTTTCTGTTTTAATGTTAATCGGGTTGATAATCCTCACTGGATGCGCCAAAAAGGAACCGGTGGTGAGCACTCGGACTCTGATGGGGACGGTAGTAACGATTACCGTATTTGATGAGGATAAGTCGGAAGAGAAGATTCAATCAGCGATCAATTATGCTCTAGGAGAGATAGAGCGCATTGAAAGTAGTATGTGGGGGGAGGGTGAAGATAGTGAAGTACACTGGATTAACTCACAGGCTGGGGAACGTTCCGCATCGTTGTCAGATGAAACGTTTTTGGTAATAATGGAGGCGTTGAAATACTTCGACAAGACCCAAGAGGCGTTTGATATCCGTGTTGGTCCATTGGTGGATTTGTGGGGATTTGCCTCCGATCATCCTGCTGTCCCTGACGAGGAAGCTTTGGCTCAGGCGAAGTCACTATCGACCGAAGGAGGGATTTTTGTGGCTGGGCAATCAGTTATGTTGGGGAAAAAGGGAATGAAATTGGATCTGTCTGGATTGGCGAAGGGGTATGCGGTCGAAAAGGCGGCGGAGGTGATTGCAGACCAAGGGATTCAATCGGCAATTATCGAAGCCGGCGGTGATTTGAAAGTAGTGGGAACTCGGGACAAGAAAGGATCTAAATGGCACATTGGAATCAGACATCCCCGAAATCCGGACCAGTTTTGGGGTGTGATAGAAATCTTGTATGGGAGCGTAGCAACTTCAGGTGACTATGAGAATTTCTTTGAAAAAGATGGGAAGCGCTATCACCATATTTTGGACCCTAAAACTGGGTATCCTGCAGATAAATGTGTCAGCGTTTCGGTGTGGGGTGAACAAGCGATGCAGTGCGATGCGTTGGCGACAGCGCTTTTTGTCCTTGGACCGGAAGTTGGGATGGAAGTAGTGGAAGAATCGTTTCCTGAGATGCAGGTGATGTTCATCTATCAGGAAGGGGAAGAATTGAAGTCGGTGATGACACCGGGATTCGAGGAAATTTTCCGTCCAGAGGCAGGATCATAATCGTGGCAGGTTCTTTTACCCCCCAGCGTATTTTGGTTATTCGACTGAGTTCGCTGGGGGACGTACTCTTTACTACCCCCTTAGTTCGAGCCATAAAAAAGCGATTTCCTCAATGTGAGCTTGACTATCTTGTAAGTTCCCGTTATCGGGAACTTTTGGTTAGTAATCCCTATGTGAGTCGTGTGTTGGCTTTGGAGCCGGGAACTGGGATTTCCCAGACACGATCGATGGTGACTCAAATCCGGGAATCGGGATATGATGTTGCCATCGATCTCCACGGATCAATTCGGTCGCTTCTGATTCGTGCCGGGAGCAGGATTCCCAAAGTAGCTACATTCCGTAAACATCGGTTCGCCAGGGCGATGCTCATTATTCTTAAGCGTAGTGTTTATCCCGATGATCGTTCTATGGCTCAGTGGATGCTGGACGCAGGGGAATGGTTGGGGATTGAAAATGATGGTGATGGATTGGATTTTTTTGTTGATCAGAGTATCGAATCGGAAGTTCAGGGAACGATTGACGATTTATCATCCGACCGTCAGCAGAAATGGATCGCTTTTGCTCCCGGTGCCAGGCATGTGACAAAGCGGTGGTTTATCGATAGGTGGTGTGATTTAGCGGAACGGATTGTGTCACATTCGCAGCACCGTATTGTGATTTTGGGGGATGAGGTTGACAAGCCTTTGGGAGATGAGATTATTGATAGGATCGGGGATAATGGTTGGAATGCCGCCGGGCAGATGAGTTTATTGCAGTCGGCAGCTGCTATTAGCCGTTGTCACGTGGTTATCACTCATGACAGTGGTCTAATGCATATTGCTGTGGCACGGAAAGTACCTGTAGTTGCGATTTTCGGACCGACAGTGAAGGCATTTGGGTTTTATCCGTTTCGGGTACCCTATCGTGTGGTGGAACGGTCACTCAAGTGTCGACCATGCAGTGCAAAGGGGTCGTCCCGGTGTCCGTTAGGTCATTTTAGATGCATGCAGGAAATTACTCCGGAACACGTGATTGGTGCTTTTAGCGATTTAATTGAGGGATTATAAGGTTTTTCTAATTCTATGATTACTCGGCTGATGTATAATTGGGTTGGTATTCCATTAATGTGGACGGGGTTTAGGCTGAGCACGCCGTTTATCCGGAAGGTGCGGGAAGGTATTCATGGACGTCGGGGTTGGAAAATGTTGCTACGGGAATGGGCGAAGTCACGTGCTGAAGATAAGCCGATTTGGATGTTCCATGCCGCTTCGGTAGGGGAGTTGGAAGCGATTCGACCGGTGATTCAAAGAGTGATTGCACACGGGAAAGAGCAGGTTGTGTTGAGTGTGTTTTCGCCGTCGGTGTATGATGCAGCGCAGAAGGTTCCTGGAGTGGACGGGGTGTTTTATCTGCCGTTTGATACATTGGGAAATCAGCGGTTTTTTCTGGATCAAATTCACCCGCAATTAGTGGTGATTACGAAACACGATGTCTGGCCCAATTTATTGGTAGCTGCGAAAGAGCGGGGAATTTATACCGCATTGATCAACGCCAATTTTCATCCACGGAGTTTTCGGGTACATCCGGCATTCGGGTTTTTTCATCGATGGGTGTTTTTGCAGTTTGATGGGATTGCAGCGGTGGCGAAGGATCATATCAAACGGCTGCAGCCCTTTGTGGATGATACAGTCACATGTCAGGTGTTGGGGGATTCGAGGTACGATCGGGTGTTGGAAAGGGTGGGGAAAAAGTCGAAGCAGGTTGATGAGATTCGCACCCAATTAGAGGATCGGATAGTGATAGTGGCAGGCAGCACGCATTCGACTGAGGAACAGCAGTTGGTGCCAGTAGTAGCTGACTTGATGAACGATCACCCGAAATTGTTTGTGATTTGGGTACCGCACGATCCTGAACCTCAAGCTTTGAAATTATTGGAACAGATGATAACGGAACATCGGCTGGTGATAGCACGATGGTCGGAAGATGCGGAATTGAGTGAGTTATCGGGGGTGGTCGTGGATGTGACGGGGATATTAGCGGATTTGTATTCAGTAGGTGATATTGCGTTGGTGGGTGGTGGGTACGATAAGGGTGTGCACAGCGTGATTGAGCCAGCAGCGACGGGACTTCCGGTGCTATTCGGACCAAGATATCATGTATCGCAAGAAGCCGGTTATTTGATTGAACGCGGCGGGGGGATGGTGTTTCAGAATAGGGAGGAGTTAGAGGAGATTCTCCGATCATTGTTAGGGGACGAGAAACATCGAAAATCTATAGGGTTGAACGCTAAGTCAGTGGTCGAAGATAATGTTGGTGCATCGGAACGAATAATTAAGTTTTTGGATGGGATAGTTGGACAGGAACAGCAGAATAATATTTGATTCTTTAATAAGTCTATTGAGATGATTGAAGTTAAGGATTTGACATTTTCCTATCGGGATGATTTGCCGAAGGTGCTGGAGGATGTGTCGCTGAAGGTAGAGAAGGGGGAATGGGTGACATTGATGGGCGCTAATGGATCGGGGAAGAGTACTTTGGCGATGTTGATCTTAGGGTTACTATCCGGTGGGGAAGGGGAAATCCGTGTGGATGAGCTGAATCCGTTCGACCATCAGGAAGTGTGGGAGGTACGCCGGAAAGTGGGAATGGTGTTCCAAAATCCCGACAATCAAATGGTGTCGTCATTGGTGGAACGGGAAATTGCATTCGGTCCGGAAAATTACGGGATGGAGCGGGAGAAAATGCTGCAAGCAGTGGATCGTGCAGTGCAGACATTCCGCCTGGAAACCTATCGTAAACATTCACCGCACGAGCTGTCCGGTGGGGAACGACAACGAGTGGCACTGGCTTCCGGAACCGTGATGGATGGGGATTATTTA
This sequence comes from uncultured bacterium, assembly GCA_965372135.1. GTDB lineage: Bacteria > Electryoneota > RPQS01 > CBDVBD01 > CBDVBD01 > CBDVBD01. Next base: position 9,380 of record CBDVBD010000119.1, read on the forward strand.
ATATTAGATGAACCGACGTCATTATTGGATCCGGCTGGTAGGCGGGATTTTTTGAATTATCTGCGGCAATTGCACATTTCCAAGGGGATATTGCATATTACGGCATACAGTGAGGAAGTTCTGAAATCGGATCGGCTGGTTATCCTATATCAGTGTAAAGTAGTAGCTGATGGAAAGCCGATGGAAGTGTTTACCTCTGATTATCCGTTGGAAGAGTGGGGAGTGGGAATACCACTTGAAGCGGAATTGCAGCGGTTGGAAAATATGGGGAATAGTATATGATAATCGGCGTTTCCGGACTTTCATACCATTACGATTTAGGCAGTCCCAAGTCGCATCGAGCGTTGGACAATATTTGTCTCGAAATACCAGCCGGGCAGTCATTGGGGATATTAGGGGCTACTGGATCAGGGAAGTCAACACTGGTGCAGCATTTCAATGGGTTATTGAGTGTTCAGCAAGGAACGATTAAGTTCGATAATCTGGAAATAGCCAAAGGGAACAATTTCCCCAGGGACATCAGGCAGAAAGTGGGATTGGTGTTTCAATTTGCGGAGTTCGGATTTTTTGAGGAAACGGTATTCGATGAAGTGGCGTTTTCACCCAAGCAGTGGGAATGGGATGAGGATCGTGTTCGGGAAGCGACCACGGATATTTTGACTCAGATTGGATTTCCGGTAGATATAGCTAATCAGCAATCACCATATCACCAAAGCGGCGGTCAACAGCGCATGGTGGCGTTGGCATCAGTTTTGGTTATGCAACCGGAAGTATTGATATTGGATGAGCCGACAGTGGGACTGGATGCACCGGCACGGCAACGGATCAGCGAAGTTATTCAAGCAATGATCAGTCAGAGCAGGACAATAATCATCATCAGTCACGATATGGATTTTGTAGCGCCTTTGGTGGAGCGTGTGGTGGTGCTTAAAGGAGGACGGGTGATTGGAGATGGAGAAACATCGGATATCTTTTCTGATGAAGATTTGCTCAAGGAAGCTGGTCTTGAGCCGCCTGCGATGTTTCGGTTTCACGATCGGCTGCAGAAATTAGGATTGGATGTTTCACCGGGGTCATTAGATTTGTCTAAGCTGAAATTGAAATTACGGGAAATGCGATTATCGAGTAAG
>CBDVBD010000120.1:0-10500 GCA_965372135.1 uncultured bacterium
ACCATGCTTTCTTGGGAAAATGTCATTTCTGGTATTATGACAGGAAGTAGAACGCATTTTTCTGAGAAAGAGTCACCGATTATAAATCTTTATAACAACGATAGAGGTGACACGCTTTTACGGAGTCTAATATTACGAATAATTCAAAATTGTGACTCGATAAGACGCGATGAAATTCTTAATAGTTTAGAATGTCTTGGGTACTTATTTGAGGACACTTCAGATGCATTAAACACATTGCTTGATGCGACTCTAATTAAAGAAGTGGATAATAAAATAAGTGTCGCTGATTGTGGTGCATATTATCAGAGCATCCTATGCAATATGTTGGTTTATTTGAAAAACGTCTTACTAGATACGAACCTGGACGAAGATTTAGTTGACACTTTAGGTGAATCGACCTATACATCTATCTACAACGATTTTCAATGTGCAATCATTCTTATGAAACAAGTTGCTCGTGATGAAAAGAGTCGATTTAAGAGACTGCAAAGAATAATATCACGCCAGAAGTTAAAAGAAATTATGGGTAGAGAAGAGCATTTCGGATTTGCTAACCAGATTGCCACGGTTATTAAAGACAATATTGACTCTAGTTTGTTCAGGGGAAAACTGGAATCATCAAATCCAGAATTAGCAAGAAAGATAAAAGCGCTTTACTCTCAAATTCCAGAATTCTAATTTATGCTTAACGATTACATCTACGATGTAAGATTCAGATGATTGTTAATCAAAGCCATTCAATAATTTCCATTAGAGGGTGAATTACCGAGATTATTAACCTTGTCAATAAAAAGACGAGGACAGCAACCCTATATGCTGTCCTCGTCTTCTCATAAACTACTAAGTCATAGAGTAAGTGAAAGTGACCCTTAGAGGAGTCGAATCCCATGTTGTGAGATGGAAAACCTAGAGTCCTAACCACTAGACGATGGGGTCAATAATTTTCTAGGTCGGGTTCCGAGTCGTAGCTAAGATGAATGTCCTCCACTAGCGGATTGCAACTTACAGTCTTATCCCCATCCTTACCTCCACCCGATGCGTCACCTCCGAATCAACCTCATCCACCTGATACGTCACCCGCCATTCCGCCCGGAAAAACATCTCCCGAAATGGCTTCCAATCCCCCCGGATATTGTTACTAATCGTACGGGTAATATCCCCGCTCATATCATATTCCCTTGCTGATATTGTCACTTCTTCCCGGCATTCCAACCGTCCCAATCGCGGCACCTCCCGCCACACCGCACTCACGTAATTCCGCAATGACCCTTCCCGGTAACCCGCTGTTTCATGGTCATACACTTCCCCCGACAATGTACATCGCGTAAACCACGAACTGCCCCACCGTTGATGCCATTCGACACTGGGACGATGAATCGTCAAATCAAGGGTGGCGGGATCGTCGTATTCCTGCCCGGTCCACTGGTATCGGGCTGTCCAACGGGTGGTGCTTCGAGGCGACCATTCCACTGTCGAGCTGGACGACTGCTCCCGAAGAAAATCCTGGGTTTCCGAGGTGGATAAAACCTGTGTAATCAACCATCGGGGATCGGGACGATAGGTGATTTCGTTACGCAATGACGTAATCTGCAGCTCCCAGGGTGACCGGTCCGCCGCATTCAACACATCCCCCCAATCCGAATCGTCCGGAAGTTCTGTCAACGAATCCTGCCGGTCGATAGTGGCGGACACCCCCAACGTAAACGGATTCAATCCCCGCCACCACACCCCCGGAATCGCCTCCACAGACACCTCACCTCTTCTGGACAAATAGGCGTCCCACCAATCGCTGACAGCCGCATAAACCGATTGCTCCAACTCCCCTTCGAATCGAGCGGTAGTGGTCAACCCTTCCGGCAAATCCACCAAATAGATAGTGGTCAACAGCCGATTGCGTTTCTCCTCCGGCTGCCAATTGTCAGCGCCTCCAACGTTGCTGTCCTTCCTGCGCCAGAAATATTCCGGACGCACGCTGAACCGCGTGCCCGACGCCAACCTCCCCCGAAACCAGACCTGCTTGGTCCTGCGATCCAATGTCGGATTCATCCCCTCCGGATCATGCCACTGAACCCCCGCCCATCCTGATCGCAAATCGAAATCCGCCAATGTGAAACCCAACGGTGCCAGCGTCCGTTTCCCCAATTGCAGACGAACTCCACCGTTCAAAAAATCCTGATGCCGATTGGTGGTATCCGCCCACGCATCCGTCCGCCTAACGGACACGAACACCGTGGGATACCCCGGCGGCGATAACGTCAACGACCCTCCAAATTGATCCTCCCGTCCCGACATCGCCAATTCCCGGCTGGCATGCCCCCCCAACCCGATCCACGATTTCGGCTCCCACAACGTTTCCACTTGCCCCCGCTCCCGCAATTTTCCGAACTGGGAATTCTCCACCGCCAACGTCTGAAACGCCGTATCCAGCCCAATCCAAGATCCCTCCATCTTTACCGTACTAATCCGTCCCCGAAAATCCACAAATCCGCCCCGGGACGTTTCCTCGTTGGAATCGGCTTGTACTGCCACTTCCGGCAGCAGATGAAATTCCCCGTTGGGAACCGGGATATACGCCTCTGCCGAGACCTGCCCGGTCCGAAGACTATCCTCGATTTGATGGAATACCGCTCCCGCCCGTAGATGATCTCCTGCCGCCCCACCCAACCGCACCGCGCCCATATCTTGCCCGGCATCCTCATCCAAATTGTACCGGTACCGGACTTCGATCAACGAATTCTCATCCACCATATCCCGGCCCGGAAACAGAAAACTCATTGTCCCCGATGAATGATCCAGCACGAATTCCCCAGAATGCAACTCCTCGCCGTCAATCCACACCCGGGCGCTGCCGATCACCAAGTTGGTATATTCAAGATAATAAAGCACATCGCCTTCCCCGGGAAACACCTCGTGAGCGCCGGCTTCCCGCTGGATACCGCCCCACCCATCCAACGTCGCCCGCCGCCACCCCCGTGAGGGTGACCGGGGACCCGCCTCCAGCCGCGCCGATCCACCTTTTACGCTGGTTGCGCCCAACAACCGGCTGCCCCCAAAATCCATCGATACCCGGTTGCCTCCTTTCAGCCGCCGTACGTTGTCGCGTCGATTTCCCCGGTACACACCGCCCCATCGAATCCGGTCTAAGTCCGTGTTATCATAGGAGAATGAGAGAGTACGATCGTTGCCGAAAGAGTGAATCGCCGACATGTTGGTCCGCTGCCGCCAGTCCCATTCCTGATACGGCTGCCGAACCCCAAATACCGTGCTGGAACCCTTGAAATAACATAACGTTTGGTCCCAACCCCGCACCTCCAAACCCTGCTCGGTGCTGGCGATTCCGAATTTAGCTCGCTCTTTTCTGGAAATTACTGTCTGTGCAAATTCATGTTCCGCAAGCACTTCCTCCAGATCCACATCATAGACCAAAATCCCATTATCATGTTGTAATATCAGTAAGTTATCAATCACTTCCACCCGCTGATATTCCATTGCTGGCAACCCGCGGCTTTGATCGAGGTAAATCCATTCCTCACCGGCACTTGTGCGATCCAAAATCACCACATCTTTTTCCGAGGCGAACACCACCTGAGACCCTGCCACATCTATGTCGAAAATTCTCCTACCCTGTAACCGATTTGCCCTTGGGAAGGGGCGTTCGGAATGTTCCTCCCAGTCCCACCATTGGATACCCTGGGTAGTTAAAACCCATAAAATGCTGCCGTCCGATTCAATGTCTAAAATGTCCGGTGATTGCGGATCAAGAGTGGGCGTAAACCCAAACCAGCTACGGGTTTGAGGCTGATAAAGGTCCACTCCCGATTGCCCGATTGCCCATAATTCATCCGGCTGTTCTAACAGCCAATAATGGCGGTTTTGCAGTAATCCATCTTCAATAGTTACAGTGGTTAACGCTTCCACCGAAGGGTCGAAGCGCTGCAATCCGACCTGCGATGAAAACCACAAGTAATCCCCGATTTGTGCTACACCGGAGGACTGGTCAAATACTGTAGAATCAATATGTAACACTTCCCATTCTTCGATGGTGCGGTCGAAGCGGGCGATTCCTGCGGTGGTGGCAAGGTACACATAGTCGTCGTGAAAGGCGAGTTGAGTGGGTGTTCCGGGAGGGATTCCGTCATCGTAACTATATGATAGCCATTGGATTCGGTTAGGATCCGATTGGATGACAGCGGTAGAAGTCAACAGCCAGATTTCGCCGTTGTCGGTGACGATTTCGTGGATCGGTTCCGGTTCGATAATACCAGTATTTACAATGTTTTCCAATACTTCCGTAGTGATATCGTACCTGGCTAATCCCGACGGAGTGGCGCACCATATTAGATCTCCGTCACGGGTGAGCCATTGCGTCCGCCGTTCCTGTGCCAACATATTGGAATAACAGAGGCATAGCAATCCAATTGCGGCGATGATTACACGTAATGGTGTAATGTAATTACGCAAATTTGGTCTGATCCGGGTAGAAAAAAAGTGAAAAAAAATAGAACACAGATTAAAATTTACCTAAATTATGAAAAAAAAGTGACAAAAAAAAGCAAAATTTTTAGAAAACCGTAATGGAGTTACATGTAATACAATTACGAAAATGGAGTTTATGAAATCACGGTTAAAATCGTGCTTGACTTTTGTGCAAAATTGCACTATTTTGTCAGTGGAAGAGAATTGAAGAAAATACCTCGCGCAGAGCTCGCAGAGGGCGCGGAGATTTTATTTAATATTAATGAAGACGCAGAGAATTCGAGATTGCTGAATTGTCGATTGTCTCATTGTTCGATTGTCCGATTGTTACTTTGTTAAATTGTTAAATTGCAGAATTGTTGGATTGTTTCATTATTCATGGCGGATTCCATCCATCCTCCCCCGCCCCTTAGGGGTAAACCCGCCCACCCGGCGGATGGATGGCACAGGGTCACCCGATTGAAATCGGGTGCTAATACAAGGGTAGACCACTGAAGGGCAGGCTCACCCGCCCGGCGGATGGATTGGTAATCCGTTACCTGGGGCGTTTCCCGCCCAAGCGGGATACTCTATTGCGCCATGTTGGGACTTGAAGTGGGTAATGGTATATTAAATAAGGGATAAATTATGAGTGGGAATGTAGCTTTTAGGATTTATGTTCGGGAATTAAATCAGAAACTTGCGACAGGGGATGCGACGGAACATACCCATCGACCGGCGTTGAAGGCAATGCTCGAGGCGATTGAGGATGGGTTGAATGTGATTAATGAACCAAAGCAAATCAAATGCGGGGCGCCGGATTTGAGGATAATGCGGGGGGAAGCCATGGGCAAGATGCCCATGGTACGGGGGGAAATTCCAGTGGGGCATATCGAAACCAAAGATATTGGAGCTAATTTAGATCAGACGGAACGGTCGGTACAATTAAAGCGATACCGGGAGGCGTTGCCCAATCTGATTTTGTCGGATTACTTAGAGTTCCGGTGGTATGTGGAGGGGCAACATCGGGAAACGGCGAAGCTGGCGACACTCGACCATCATGGGAAAGTGCATTGGTCGAAAGAGGGGGTGGAGGCGACAGAAAGATTATTCGAGCAGTTCTTTGCGCAGGAAGTGGCAACGATTGGACGACCGAAGGAACTGGCGCAACGGATGGCGAAGTTAGCGCAGTTGATTCGAGGATTGATAGAGGAGACGTTCAAACAGGAGGAGGAAAAGGGCAGCCTGCATGGGCAGTTAGAGGCGTTTCGGGAAACGTTGATTCCGGATTTGAAAGAGGATCAGTTTGCGGATATGTACGCTCAGACGATTGCGTATGGGTTGTTTGCGGCGTGGGTGCCGTTTCCGGATAGTACCACGGGCGTCCCGTCCGTGGCTGGTCATGGGCAAGATGCCCATGATACGAGAAGCCATGCGCAAGATGCGCATGGTACGGGAAGGAGGTTTACAAGGCAGGAAGCGGCGTGGAATTTACCGAAGACCAATCCTTTCTTAAGGAAGTTGTTCAACGAAATCGCGGGTGTAGGGTTGGATGATCGAGTGGCGTGGGTGGTGGATGATTTGGCACATGTATTAGATCGTGCGGATAAGGTGGAAGTCATGCGCGATTTTGGGACAGCGACCAAGCAGGAAGACCCGGTGGTGCATTTCTATGAGACATTTTTGGCGGCATACGATCCCAAGATGCGGAAATCACGAGGAGTATATTACACACCGGAGCCGGTGGTGTCATATATTGTACGATCGGTTGATCATCTGCTGAAGACGAAATTCGATAAGCCGTTGGGATTAGCGGATCCGAATGTGATGATTTTGGATCCGGCGTGCGGGACAGGGACGTTTTTGTATTTTGTGATTCAGCATATTTATGATACACTTAAAGAAAAAGGGCAGCTTGGAGGGTGGAACGACTATGTGAAGACGCATTTGCTGCCAAGGATTTTCGGGTTTGAATTGTTGATGGCGCCTTATACCATTGCACATATGAAATTAGGGCTGCTGTTAAATGATCTTGGTTACGATTTCAGTGGAGATCAGAGATTAGAAATCTATTTGACGAATACGTTGGAGGAGGCGATTACTAAGGCGCAGACGTTGGGATTTGCGGGATTCATTACCGAGGAAGCCAATGCGGCGGCGGATGTGAAGCGGGAGAAGCCGATTATGGTGGTGCTGGGCAATCCGCCGTATTCGGTGAGTTCGGTGAATAAAGGCGAGCAGATCGAAAAGCTGATGGATCGGTACAAGAAGGCCGTGCGGGGCGAACGGAATATACAGCCACTGTCGGATGATTATATCAAGTTCATCCGATTTGCTCATGACCGAATTGAACGAACGGGATATGGGATTGTTGGGATGATTACCAATAATTCGTACCTGTCGGGGTTGATTCACCGAGGGATGAGGGAAGAGTTGCTGAAGACGTTTGATGAGATTTACATACTGAATTTGCATGGGAATTCGTTGATTGGGGAAACAACGCCGGACGGGGGGAAGGATGAGAATGTATTTGATATCAGGCAGGGGGTGGGGATATCGATTCTAACCAAGAAAGAGAAGCCCGATGACCAGAAGATGGTCGGTTATGATGATGTGTGGGGGATAAGGGAAGGGAAATATAAGTATCTCTGGAAAAATGATTTGAACGTGACAAGCTGGCAAGATGTACATCCGACAAAATCTCATTTTTTCTTTGTTCCGAGGGATGTAAATGTCAAAGAAGAATATGATAAAGGATGGAATGTTTCTGATGTTTTTAAGATTAAAAGCAGTGGTGTAAAAACACATCGAGATCATTTTGTGGTTGGGTTTGATGAAAAATCATTATTAAGTAGCATTGCCATTCTAAGAGAAAAGTCAATAACTGACAGTGAAATTGGCGAGCGATATAAACTACTTGATAAGGGTTCGTGGAGCTTGGCTGATACTCGAAAGAAAATACAAGAGGATAAAGATTGGAACAAATATGTAAAATCATACATGTATAGACCATTTGATATAAGAAAGATCTATTACCACATTGAGATGATAACTAGGCATCGGCAAAAGGTGATGCGCAATTTGTTTTTAAAAAACATTGGTTTATGTTTGATGAGAAAACCTATACCCACAGAATTTACGCAATGTCTGGTTACGTCAGACATTTTGGATATAAACTTCTATGCGTTTCAAACGTATCTATTTCCATTATACCTTTATGATTCATCCGAAAAAGAGAACGAAGATAGGATTGTAACAGTGGAAGCGGGGCGAAAACAGAATTTGACGAGGGAGTTTATTCGTGTGATGGAGGGGAAGTTGGGGATGAAATTTGAGTCGGATGGGAAGGGGAGTGTTACTTCTGGTGACACGGGCTTCCAGCCCGTGATTAATCATGGGCAGGATGCCCATGACACAGACGCCCATGGCACAACGTTTAGAATTAGAAAGGGTGCATATCTGCCACATTGGACACAGGAAGGAGCTGAATATTTTGTTACATTTAGACTTCATGATTCCCTGCCTCAGACTATTTTAAAGCAATTAAGAGAAGAATATGAGCAACAACAACAAGAGACAATTTCTAAAACCACAACCGTACAAGATCCTCGGGAGAAAAAGCGACAAGAACAATATTTAAAGAAAATGGACAAATATTTAGATGCTGGATATGGTGCATGCTGGCTGAAGGATGATAGGATTGCCAAGGTGGTGCAAGACGCGATACTTTATTTTCATAATAAGAAGTATCAGATTCTGGCTTGGAGCATTATGCCTAACCATGTCCATGTGGTTTTGCAACCACATTTAACCTTTAAATTATCAGATATACTGCACTCGTGGAAATCTTATTCAGCACAAGAATGCAATAAGATATTGGGTCGCACTGGAGAATTTTGGTTGTCCGAATACTATGATCATTTGATCCGAGATGATCAAGATAGGATACGGTGTGTCGAATATACCTATTTCAATTCTGAGAAAGCAGGGTTTGAAAACTGGAAATGGAGAGGGGGGATTTGGGAAATGGAGAATCATGGGCAAGATGCCCATGACACGGATACTCATAGCACGATGACATTTGGACCGGAGGATGTGCTGCATTATATGTATGCGATTTTCCACAGTCCAACGTACCGGGAACGGTATCAGGAATTCCTGAAGATCGATTTTCCTCGAGTGCCGTTGACGTCGGATCGGGAGTTGTTCGTGCGGTTGTGCGGGTTGGGAGAAGAATTGGTGGGGCTGCATTTGATGGAATCGCCACGGTTGCAGGAATTAGTGACGACATTCGATGCAAAAGGGTCGGGGATGGTGGAAGAGGTGAGGTATGTGGAGGTGCATGGGCAAGATGCCCATGCCACGATGGGGCGGGTGTATATTAATAAGGATCAGTATTTCGAAGGGATCGATCGGGAAGTGTGGGAATTTCATGTCGGGGGATATCAGGTGTTGCATAAGTGGCTGAAGGATCGGAAGGGGAGGACGTTGTCGTGGGATGACCAGCAGCATTATCAGAAGATTGTGGTGGCGTTGAAGGAAACGATGCGGTTGATGGGGGAGATCGATGGGGTGATTCCGAAATGGCCGATAGAATAAGAAATTTTGAGTTTTGAGTTTTGAATTGTTAGAGGAAAGGTTATGAGTGATTGGGATCAATTGGTAGGAATTTTTCAGAAGGCGAAAACGTGGGTGGGGTTTACCGGTGCCGGGATTTCCGCGGAAAGCGGGATACCAACCTATCGGGGCACCGGTGGAGCGTTGTGGTCCAAGTACGATCCTAATATCTATGCCAGTGTGTCGGGGTTTATGAACGATCCTACATATTATTGGAGTTTTTTCCGGGACGAACGATACCCGATATTGCAATCGGCAGAGCCTAATGCAGCACATCGGACGTTGGCGGATTGGGAAGCGGCGGGCAAGGTCGGGTGTGTGATTACCCAGAATATCGATGGTTTGCACGTGGCGGCTGGGTCCCAGGATGTGATCGAACTGCATGGGAATACCCGGCGGTTTTACTGTTTGGAGTGCGGGAAGGAATACAGTTATGAAGACGCATACCGGATGTTAAAGCAGCAGATGCCGCCGCCATGCGGGGAATGCAGGGGGCGGATTCGACCGGATGTGGTGTTTTTCGGGGAGACGCTGCCTCAGAGGGCGTTGGAACGGGCTTATCAGGAAGCGGAACGGTGTGATTTGATGTTGGCGGTGGGGAGTTCGTTGGGGGTGTACCCGGCGGCGGATATCCCGCAGCAGGCGGTGGCGAACGGGGCGACGTTAGTGATTATCAACCGGGATCCGACGCCGTTGGACGGGATAGCCAGTGCGGTGATCCGGGAACCGGCGGGGGAAGTGCTGCCGAAGCTGGCTGAGGAATTAAGATAGTCTCGCGCAAAGCTCGCCAAGAACGCAAAGGATACTATTGTTCAGAAGGAGTCTCGCGCAAAGCTCGCCAAGAACGCAAAGAATACTATTGTTCAGAGGGAATCTCGCGCAAAGCTTCCCGACGTTTCGGGACAAGCTGCAACGAACGCAAAGAATACTATTGTTCAGAAAGAATCTCGCGCAAAGCTCGCCAAGAACGCAAAGGACCGTAATAATGACACATAATGAAATAGCTAAGATTATTGTGAATACAGCGTTGAAAGTACATCGAATACTGGGGCCAGGACTCTTTGAATCAGTATATCAACACGTCATGGCTTACGAATTAGAGAAACTCAGAGTGCGTGTTGAGAAAGAAGTGCCTGTCCCTGTAGAATGGGAAGATATACGTATGGAAGTAGGATTTAAGGCGGATTTGGTAGTGGAAGATAAAGTGATCGTGGAGTTGAAATCGGTAGAAAAATTAGCACCTGTGCATAAGAAACAATTGTTAACGTATTTGCGTTTGACGGATATGCGATTGGGGTTGTTGATCAATTTTGGGGAGGAATTATTGAAGGATGGTATAATCCGTTTAGTGAATAACCTTGAAGAGTGAATCTCGCGCAAAGCTCGCTAAGAACGCAAAGAATACTATTGTTCAGAGTGAATCTC
>CBDVBD010000121.1:0-10441 GCA_965372135.1 uncultured bacterium
GTAATCTTTGATTATTGGTAAGATCGTTAGTACGATATTAATGAAAATTTCATTCCCCGGTATCCGCGGAAAACCAGATGGGCAAATCGGCGAATTTCTTCTTCATAACTTTGGTCAAATAATCGCTGATCTGAGCCATTGTGCTCATGTGCATTACTTTCTGGACCAGCTTCTTCGCTTCTGCGAAATTGGACGACCGGATGATTTTTTTTATTTCCGGCACCGACACCGGACTCATGGAAAGCTCGTCCAATTCCATGCCCAACAGCACCAAGGCGCTTAACGGCGACCCCGCCATCTCACCACACATGCTCACGGGGATGCCGGCATCATGCCCTGCTTGAACCGTGTGATGGATCATCCGGAGCAGTGCCGGATGCAGTGGCTCGTATAGATATGCCACGGTCTGATTCCCCCGGTCCACCGCCAACGCATATTGGATTAAATCATTGGTGCCGATGGAAAAGAAATCGGCTTCTTTCGCCAGCAAATCCGCAATCGTCACCGCCGCCGGTACTTCCACCATTATCCCCACCAGCATATCTTCATCGAACGGAACATTATCTTTTCGTAAGTCTTTCTTGACCTCTTCCAGAATTTGGTTGGCATGCTGCAGCTCTAACAGTCCGGAAATCAGTGGATACATTAGCTTTACGTTCCCGCGAGTGGTGGCTCTTAAGATGGCTCTAAGCTGCGTTTTGAACATATCTTCCAAAGTCAAGCTGACCCGAATGGCGCGCCACCCAAGAGAAGGATTGCGTTCCGGCGGTGGTTCCATGCCCGGCAATCCCTTGTCACCGCCCAAATCGAAGGTTCTGATAACTACCGAATTCGGGTATATCGCCTCTGCTACCTGGTCATACTGGCGAAATTGCTCTTCTTCCGTGGGGGCGTGACCGCTGGTCAGGAACAGGTATTCGGAACGATACAACCCGATACCTTCGCCTCCGTCTGATTTTATCGCCTTCACTTCATGCGGCATCTCGATATTGCATGACAGGGTCACCTTCCGACCGTCAAGACTTACCGCAGGTAAGGTTTTCAGATCAGCAAGGTTTGCCATGAATTCGTGATACCGCTTGCGTTTTCCCTCGTACTCTTCCGATGTTTCCGGCACCGGATTAATCAAGACTTTACCCGAATTCCCGTTGACGATTATAGTGGTGCGGGTTCGGATGTTTTCGGTGATTTTTTTGATCCCCACTACTGCCGGGATTTGGAATGACCGAGCCAGGATTGCAGTATGGGATGCCAATCCTCCCCGCTCAGTCGCTAATCCCTGTACGTACTTCGGGTCTAAATTCAGCGTGTCGGTAGGAGTTAAATCGTCCGCTACTACCACCACCGGCTGCCGGAACCGGGGAATAGTTGAATCAGCGGTTCCTTCCAAATGGGAAATCAGCCGCCGGCGTACGTCGCGGATGTCCTCAGCCCGTTGTTGGAAAAAGTCGCCGTGTTGCGCCTTGAGCGACTTGTAGTTTTTCTCCATGGCTGTCCAGACTAAGTACTCCGCTGACATCAATTCCTTGCGGATGCTGGTTTCGATTTCCTCCAAGAACACCGGATCTTCCAGGATCATCTGATGGGCTTCGAAAATACGCCCTACGGCTTCGCTGATATCCCTGGTCACGCGGTTTTTATCAGCTTCCAATTGCCGATAGGTCGCTTTAATCGCATTTCGGAACCGTTCGACTTCATTTATTGTCTGCGATGGTTCAAGCTTTCTTGGTGAAATCCTTGAATCGCGGCGATGCAGCAATACGGCTCTTCCTATTGCAATACCGGGCGAAGCTGGGATACCGCGAAACGTCCTTTCCCGCGCAGTCGGCGTCATTTATTCCTCGTAAAATTTATTCTTGAAAAGGGTAATTAGGGTTTCGATACACTCGGATTCATCGGGTCCATCAACGGTGATTTTTAGCTTACTGCCCTGTTCCGCCGCCAACATCATCACCCCCATGATGCTCTTGCCGTTGACGCGCACTCCGTCTTTTTCGATGAACACCTCGCTTTTCGACAGAGACGCTACCTTGACAAATTGTGCAGCCGGTCGGGCATGAAGCCCCAAAGAATTTATAACTTCAACAACTTTTTCCGTCATCACGTATCTTGCTTAGCTTTCTATACTTAAGGAACCCTCTTCCGGTAATGAATTCAACTAAAGAACGCATCCCATCACTAACACGACCGCCAGAGGAATCGCCACAATCCATTGAATCGGTACTCGCAGTTTGGTGCCGATCCATGACCACAATCCACCAACGACCACTACAACAGCGGCTGTAAACGATAATGATGCGGCAGCAGCTAATGTAACGCCAATCACCAGCCCTAATAGGATCGCAACCTCAGTCGAAACAAACTTTTGCAGACGTATAATGGGCTGTTTTCTTAAGGCTGTCAGTACTTGATCCCCTAATTCCCAACCGGTAACCAATCCCCACCAACGTAAATGAAAATGTGGAATATTGTACGCGATTAGGAATCCAATAGCGGAAAGTGCTGGCGCTAAGCTGGCGCCCGTCAACATTAAACTGATTAAGACACCAAACAATGCGCAGGCAGGCTTCCAACCACTCCAGAAAATGGAATCCCCGGTTAATCCCAACGGTCCTGCCAAGGTGTTGTGAAATCGCTGGATGTCATCACGGGTGGGAGTGCCTTCCGCTTCCCGTCGTAGTGTAGCGCCTACTGCCAATGACGCCAAATATGGATGGGTGTTGAAAAATCCGCTGTAGCGGGCAGGATCGTTGTCGGTGCTTCTTTTATCCTTGATCAAGAACGGGATCAATGCGAACAAGAAACCGTTACCTTGTAAAGTTTGATAGTTCCATAAGCTCTGGAGGAACATCAACCTAAAGAAATGTGGAAAGAGACGTGGTTTCCGTAGTGGATGTTTTTTCCTGTCCATTTAGCGAACCTTCCAGAGTAACAGTCCCGCCACCACACCAGCAGCCATTAGCCCCCATCGCTTGAATCGGACAGACGTGTCTGGTAACAGAATCATGATTTGTGCCAACCCCACGCTTAGTAATAAGTATGGAATCAGGTGACCCACTCGGTGAATCTGCGCCGGTAATAGAGGCGTGCCTCGTTCTGGAATGATTATGCTAAGAAGCACGCTGCCAACCATGAAAAACAATACCGCAGACAACGCACCAATCAATCCGTTCCAAAGGGTTACTAACCAATGTCCTCGGGAGTACGCGCGTAACTTTCCCTGCTGGGCTTGTGCTTCGAACCAAGCCGCCCATCGAGTGTGGATTTTACGTTTGATGATTGTTGTTCTCCCCCCCGCCCAAGCAGTCAAAGCGCCCCACATTACCCCCAACGCCAAAAGTACACCCACTCCATCCAACGCCATCCGATTGCGGAAATGTAACACCAATGCCGCTGCTACCAGCGATCCTAAATTCCCGTCGGGAAACGCCGCGGCTCCCATCGGCAGTTTGCCCATCCACAGCAATTGTGTCACACCCCCCACCAACGCCCCCGATACCGGATCTCCCATCATCCAGCCCAAGAGGGTACAGGCGACCAGGGGCTGGCTGACCATGATTTGAAAGGCGGCGGTGGTGTCCAATCCCACCACAAATCCCATCAACATCACAGGTAGTATCATGGTTTCCATGGTTATTACAACCGGAAAAAAGGCGTACCTTAGAAATCCCGCACGGTCATGAATTCCGCCCAACTGATTAGCAAATCTTTGTATTTTGAATTTGGCACGCAATCCAATTCTGGCAAAGCCAGTTTGATGTAATGATGCGCCCGTTTTTTGGTGTGTTCGATACCCCCCAGATCTACCAGGATGTTGATCACCTCAGAGACCGCATCTGACGTAGCGTTTTCGTTCCCCAGAACCTCCCTCATCAGCTCCTTCTGCCGTTCGTTGGCTCGGTGGAACGCCGTCAGAATAATGGTTGTACATTTCCCTTCCCGGATGTCAGAACCCACCGGCTTGCCCAAACGCCGTTCGTCGCCTACGACCCCCAAAACGTCATCTTGGAGCTGGAACGCCGTGCCGCATCTGCTGGTAAAAGCCGAAATCGCCTTGACATATTCGTGGTCGGGATTCGGGGTGTTTAATCCGATCATCGCTCCTGCTTGACCGGCGAATTCGTACAGAGCGCCGGTTTTTTTCCATAGCATCTCTTCCACCATATCACTGGTCACCTGTTCCACCGGTAGATGAGAATACTGGATATCCAATACTTCTCCTTCCACCAACTGCGTCAGGACATGCGTGTCCAATGTATTTATCAGGTACAACGTGGCTGCCGGATCCACCCCGTTCAACCGAGATAGTTCGGTCATCAAAGATATCCCCCACCCATGCTGCACATCGCCGGCTAAGATTCCCAAAGACACCCCGTAATGGCGTGCATCCTTCTCGTTAAATATCAACGTTGGGTGTGTTGTTGCCTTTTGGTAGAACCGTTCATGGATGGTGGCTTTACCGCGACGGGTACCATCACGGTCGATGATGTCGTCATGTACCAATGTCCAGGTATGGAAGATTTCAATCGCCGCTGCCGCTGGTAGCGCTAAATTTTCATCTCCTCCCACCGCACCGCAGGAAAACAGCAATACCGCCGGTCGCAGCCGTTTTCCACCGTATTGGAAATAGGCGCATATCGCTTCTGCCATATCTTCCGGCTCGAATCGGCTGATGTAGCGTTCGGACATTACGTAATCCTGCACCAAGCGATTTCGCTGTTCGATCGCTTCTAAAAACGTGGATTCGTTGGCACCCACAAAGGACATTATGACCTCCAGTTGAAATTCATAGACAGATGTATAATGTAACAATAATTATTCCCTTACACAAGAAAAATCTGGAAAAAGTCACAAGATATACTGCATTAACAACCCTTTCATGACGCTAAGAGGTTAGAATTTTTCCTATTTCATTCATCAGAAACCTCTTGACAATAACCCAGATTATTCCTATCATTTAGACCTTAACATGATTTCAATTTAGAGTCTATTTTTAGTATGGTGATATGCATCAAAATCAGCCACTTACTATTTCTTATTAACGGTTTCGTTAATAACGAAAATTCTTATTAAAGAAAAAGCCGATTTCCGTTAATAAGGATGTAATAATTGTCTGTAATTATTGAAATTACTCGTCGGCTCAACAGATAACATCTCATGATAGTATACTTGAACGGAAAATATATACCCCGCGACCAGGCGATGGTCAGTGTGGATGATCGTGGGTTCTTGTTTGGGGATGGAATCTACGAAGTGGTTACCGTTTATCAAGGGTATCCTTTTCTGATGGATGAGCATCTCAAACGCCTCAATGATGGGTTGCGTGCTTTGTCGATTCAGGGTGTGGATACTGCCCTTTTTCCGGATGTGTGTCAGCGGTTGTTGTCGGAAAACGACCTTACTAATAGTGATGGTACCTTGTACATACAGGTTACCCGCGGAGCAGCTCCTCGACTACATGCCTTTCCATCGGAAAATGTTCCCCCGACTATCTTTATGGCGACGAATGTGTTGAAAATAAGTTCGCAAGTTGATGATGAGACGCTCACCGTCATTTTGGTGCCTGATGTCCGCTGGGCGAGATGCGACATCAAATCCATATCGTTGATTGCTAACGTGTTAGCTCGACAGCGTGCCATAGATGCCGGTGTGCGGGAGGCAATCTTTGTGCGTAATGGTGTGGTAATGGAGGGCACTGCCAGCAATCTGTTCGCCGTGTTCGATGGGGAAGTGTACACTCACCCCAAGACCAACTATTTACTACCTGGTGTGACCCGGGATGTGGTGTTATCTTTGTGTGAGGAAACAGGCATTTCCGTTAATGCCGTCCCCATATTGGAACAGGACATGCCTGAGGCGCAAGAAATATTTGTCACCAGCACCACTATGGAAATTGTGCCGGTAGTTGAATTGGATCATCGACCGGTGGCGAAAGGCACGCCTGGTCCTATTACTCTGAAACTCAAACAGGCGTTTCAAGATAGGGTCGCTGGATTTTTAAAACAACGAAAACAAAAACAACATTAAGTAGGCTATGATACCTTTCGAATTTTCACTTCCGACACAATTAGTATTCGGTACCGGCGAATTTCAACGGTTGGGAAAATTAGCAGCCACTTTGGGTTCCCATGTTTTACTGGTCACCGGTAGGCGCGCCATGCGGGAACTGGGAATCCTGGATAAAGCGGTGGAAATGCTGACCCAAGAAGGATTACAAGTTACCGTTTACGATCGTATCGAACCGAACCCATTGGTATCCACCGTGAATCAGGGCGGTGTTCAAGCCCGTGACGACGGTGCCAATTTGGTGATCGCTTTGGGTGGCGGCAGCGCCATGGATGCCTCCAAAGGGATCGCCTTGATCGCGAAAAATCCCGGATCGATTTGGGATTATGTGGGTAAAGTCAATATGGTGGAAACACTGCCGGTGATGACGGTTTTGACCTTAGCCGCCACTGGCAGCGAAGCCAACAAAGGCGGTGTGGTCACCAACGATGACAACCGGCTGAAGGGTCCGTTTTTTGCGCCGGCAGCCCAGCCCAAAATCTCCATTATCGATCCTGAGTTGACCCAGACTGTACCCTTGGACCTGACCATGGACGGTGTGGCGGACATATTAAGCCACGTCCTGGAAACCTATTTTACCGGCAAGGATGATACTCCGCTGCAGGACCGCCTAACCGAAGGAATCGTGCTGACGACGATGGAAGCCGGCGAGCAGTTGTACCGCAACCCTCGGGATGTAACAGCCCGCTCCAACTTGTGCTGGTGCAGCACGGTGGCGTTGTGTGGATTGGTACAGAGCGGTCGCGGTGGCAGCTGGCCCCTGCACGGTATGGAACACGCCCTGTCCGGGCATTACAACATCAGCCACGGTCGGGGTTTGGCGATTTTGTACCCCCGATTGATGGCATATTGTTTACAAGAACAACCTTCCAAATACGCCCAATTCGCCTGTCGGATATTCCAGGTTAACGATCCCGACGACCAATCTGCCGCCCAACAGGGGCTGGAAATATTTATCAAATGGTTGGACGGAATTGGTTTGTATCAAACGTTGTCCGATGTGGGCATCGACGATGATAAATTCGACCAAATGGCGGATGACACGCTTGCCCTGTACGCCGATCCGTCAGGCTACATCGACGCCCAGCAACTTATCGACCGTCAAGGAATCATCGAGATTTATCGCGCTAGCCTGAAGTAGCATGCCAGTATTCTACGTCACGATCCCCGGCACCACCCATTTGAATGACATCACCGCCGATACCTCCGGAAATCTCTACATATCCTATCCCACCGGAAGCGGAACAAAATCAAGTTTTTTGGGTATTAACAATAGACGAATGCAATTATTTGTTGTTGAAGGAGGAGTATGCCTAATTTACCCCACTTGTCTACACCTCCCAAGATAGGGCGAATAATCCCGTTCAGACCACCCATCCCATGTGGAGTCATCATGAAAATGCCGCCAAGGTACTCCTGCTTGCCGATAGTTGTTGTTTTCTTCCTTATTTCGTTTTGCTATGCCCAAATCCCCTTCACCCAGCACACCATTTGCGGTACGCTGGTCGGCGGTTGCGCAGTGTATGCTACTGACATCAATGGAGATAGTTTGGTGGATGTTGTCGCTGCCGGGTGGGGTGCCAATACTGTCACCTGGTGGGAAAACGATGGCGCCGACTCCATCACCTGGACTCAACAGATCGTGGACGATAATTTCAGCGGCGCCAGCAATGTCCATGCGGCAGATGTTGATGGTGATGGTGACACAGACATCCTGGGAACAGCCTGGTCCGGAAATGAAGTTGTCTGGTGGGAAAATGACGGCAGCGATTCCATCTCCTGGACGAGACAACATATCGCCCATCCATTCATTAATGGTCGCGAAGTGTTCGCCGTGGACATCGACCAGGATGACGACATGGATGTCTTGGCTGCTGGCGCCGGGGTTGGTGAGATTGCCCTGTGGTTAAACGACGGTAATATCCCTATCACCTGGACGGAACAGACCATCGAGAGCACTTTCACAGGCGCCCGCTCGGTGTTCCCGGTGGATATCGATGGTGACAGCCTGATCGATGTGGTGGGAGCCGCCTATTCGATACACCGCATCACCTGGTGGCGAAATGATGGAAATACTCCAATCAACTGGGAAGAATACATCATTGACAGCAATTTCTATGGCGCACATATGGTGCATGCCAGCGACATCGATGGGGACAACGACATGGATGTGGTTTGTGCCGGATACAATGCCAGTGCAGTACATTGGTGGCGTAATGACGGTGGAAATCCGGTCCAGTGGGAGGAACTGCCGATTGACAACAATTTCACTTATGCGTTGGGTGTGTATTCTACCGATGTGAATGGCGACGGACACACTGATGTGGTGGGTGCTGCCGAATCCGGTCGTGTGAAGTTGTGGTTAAACGAAGGTAATTATCCGATCCAATGGACCAGTCAGGATATTACCGTCAGTTATCCTGGTGCCTGGCCGGTATTCGCTACCGATGTGGACGGCGATGAAGACATAGATATTTTGAGTTGCGCCAGTACTGCTAACATAGTCACTTGGTGGGAGAATACCACATCCGCCTTTGTGCCGGAACCTGTGTATTCCCCCGATGATTATATCCTTGTGTATAATTATCCTAATCCGTTTAATCTTTCTACAGTGATTTCGTATTCCTTGCCAAGGCTATCACGAGTTAACTTAAGGGTATATAATATAAATGGTAAGCAAATCACGATCCTGGCGAATGGTATCCGTGAAGCGGGAACGCACGTGGTGCCGTTCGATGGTTCCGATTTAGGGTCGGGTATTTATTTCTACCGGCTGATGGCGGATGAATATGAGGTCATTGGGAAAATGGTTTTGTTGAAATAAACTAAATTTGGATTTGACTGACAATTGCATCTAAAGAACTGTAGGTCACAATTGAGTGTAACAAAACTGCGAGGTACATCATGAAAAGCATCTTGGTCTGGTTTGTGACAGTTCTGTTTGCTATGACACCGGTGATACTGGCTGGTGAAATCCATGATGCGGTGGAGCAGGGCGATCTTGCCGCCGTGGAATCGTTATTGACGAACGATCCGGAATTACTGACGGCACCGGATGATTTAGGGAGTACTCCCTTACATGTTGCCGCCCAAAACGGTCACTTAAATGTTGTTGAATTCCTCATGTCAAAAGGTGTTCCAGTGGATATTCCGGATCGGGAGAGGACTACCCCATTGGGAGTTGCGGGATTGGGAGGACACTTTAATACGGGGAAGTTCCTGATCGATATGGGTGCTGATGTTAATGTTGTTGATGATAATGGTTCGACACCATTACTTTGGGCTGCCAGCGGAGGTAATCTGGGGTTGTTCCAGTTACTGCTTTCCAAGGGTGCAGACCTCAACGCTAAATCAAACATCGGTATGTCCACACTGCATTATGCCGCTTACGGCGGTCATCGGGACATCGTGGAAATGTTGTTGGACCGTGGGATGGACGTCAACATCAAGAAAAACAACGACAGCACGCCTCTTCACGGCGCAGCGATGGACGGAAGTTTGGAAATTATGACGCTTCTGCTGTCGCGGGGAGCGGATGTAGATGTCAAGAATCAAGCGGGTTATACGCCTCTCTTGAGTGCGGTTGCTGGCGGTCAACTTGAGTCAGTGGAACTGCTGCTGTCCCATGGTGCAGATGCAAATGCCATACTTGAGCAGGGTGAAACCGCTCTAATTGAATCCATCCGTCATGATGGTGAGAACACCGACCTGGTTCGCCTTCTGATTGAAAGGGGAGCCGATGTTAACGTTGTTACCGAGTATGGGGTTACGCCATTGATGCGAGCTTCTTGGTGGGGGAAAACCGAGACAGCGAGATTGTTGATCGCAAATGGCGCTGATGTGAACTTCAAAACCAGGGATCGCGGCCCGGCGATTCTCCGTGCTGCCCAGGGCGGTCATGTGGACTTCGTCAACCTGTTGATTGACAACGGCGCCAAATTAAACATGAAGGATGAACAAGGCGCCACTCCGCTAATCCTTGCTACCATTTTTGGACATGAAGATGTGATTGGTACTCTACTGGCGCATGGTGCTAACACTAATCACAAAGAAAAAAACTATGGGCGTACCGCTCTTCATTATGCCGCCATTAAAGGGGGGCGGGGAATGGTTGAACAGCTAATCGATGGTGGTGCTTCTATTAACCGGAAGGATAAAGCAGGTAGAACCCCCCTGAATTATGCCGCAAAATACGCGCATTTGGATGTTGCGGATTTACTGGTTTCCCATGAAGCAGTTGCTTACAATAACTACGAGGAAAATTATGGGGTAAACCCGGTTCTTAAAAAACAGATTCCGAACAGTGAAGCTCAGATGTGGTACTTAGGGCATTGTGGATATGCAGTAAAGACCCGGAACCATTTCATGATCTTCG
>CBDVBD010000122.1:0-10305 GCA_965372135.1 uncultured bacterium
ACTAATCCCAACGAATGCAATATCCGGAGCCATTTTCGGACCTGATCGCCGGTGACGCCATTAATAGTTTCGATCCCCTGGTCTTCCAAATACCTGACATACCGCTGCAAGTCAAGCCGATAGTTGTCAAAGGTATTCTCCGAAGCTCCCTTTTCCAATTGCAGGTAGCTGAGAAAAGCGTCCAACAGGTCGCAGAGGGTGGCGCGTCTTGACAGTTTGGATAGCGTCATCTACAGCCGTACGAAACAATTACTGTGCTTTTCGTAGCCGATGGTAGTACTCGGTCCATGACCGGGATAGACCACCACATCGTCGCCTAAAGTATACAGGTGTTCTTTGATGGATCGGTCCAACACGCTGAAATCACCACCGGGTAAGTCGGTGCGGCCAATGGAATCCCGAAATAACGTATCTCCCACGAAAATAAGCTCATCCCTGAGTAGGCTGACACTCCCGCGGCTGTGTCCTGGAGTATGGATAATCTTGAAACTCAGATTCCCAAGAACGAAATCCTTCCCCTCTTCCAAATAGTGATCCGCCGGGGGCGAACTGATGGCGAACCCAAAGAACGCCGACAGATTGTTGTTAGGGACCGTTAACATCGGTGCATCCAATTCGTGAATCCACAGCGGGGCACCGGTGCGTTCCTTGACCAAGCCGTTATCTTTGATGTGATCGCCGTGACCGTGTGTGTTGACAATATGTTTCACGTTAAGCTTTAGCTCTTGTGCACGATTGAGGATAGACTCCCCTTGATCGCCGGGATCGATAATCATGGCGTCCCGGGTATCCTCGCATCCCACTAAATAACAATTAACCAGGAATGGTCCGACTTCGAATGTTTCCAGTATCATATTATCTCATGTTTCTGACGGCGTCCCGGCAGGCTTTGATGCAGGTACCGCAGATTTGTTGCCCGATGTCTGGATCCAGTTGATAGTTCTTCAGTAACGTCCAGCACCGGGTGATCTTTTCCGGGTTAAGCGGCAGGATTAGTGCATCCACCTGGCAGGCATCGATACAAGCATGACAGGTGCCACATTTCCCCACCGGTATTTTCGGTGAGGGTTCCACCGGTCGATCCAGCAGTAACGTGGTCAACCGCAACGCCGAACCCCACTGATTGGTGACCAGCAACCCATGTTTCCCAATCCATCCCATCCCGAAAGAGGCTGCTAAGTGGCGATGTGACACCTCGCCCCGTTGATGTTGACGGTCAATCACTTTTGAGGCTGAAACAGCATATGCTTTGATTCCAAACATCCTTAAACAGGCTTCCGCATCCTGAGCGATCTTGTCCAACCGGCGGTTCCATTCCTCGTAAATGCGCGCATATCGCGGTGTGGGACCCTGATCCAGTTCATCCACTACTTCATCAGGCAAAGGCAATCCCCAGACAATCGCACCACGCCAGGGTCCCTCGGGCACCCAGATTTTGTGTTTCTTGGACAAAGTACCATACGCCATCGCCGGTGCAGTGGGGATACTAAGAATATCCTGAATGCGGAGGATGTCAGGTTCATTTTGCACTATTCACTCACGGATTGCTGCTCGAAACTTCGGGATGGTGTTCGTGGCTCCTTCTTTGAATACTGACGTGCCCGCCACTAACACATCCGCACCGGCTTTAATCACCTTCGATGCGTTTCCCGGCGATATTCCACCATCCACAGATAACCGTATATCTCGTCCGGAATCATCGATAATCTTCCGAATCTTCTTTAATCGATTTACCGCATTATTAATGAATTCCTGCCCGCCGAATCCGGGATTCACTGACATCACCAACACCAAATCTACAAATTCGATCACCGGATCCACCACCGAAATCAGCGTAGCTGGATTTAATGCGATCCCCGCTTTGCCACCCAAATCGTGGATATGATGCAGCGCCCGGTGCAGGTGTCGGCACGTTTCCGGATGTACTGTGATCCAATCAGCACCAGCTTTTACATACCATTCCATCGACTCTTCCGGATTGGTAATCATCAAATGCACATCCAAGGGCATCTTTGTGATCGCTCGGATTTGTTTGATGATACCGGGACCGAAAGTCAGATTCGGTACATAATGTCCGTCCATTACATCGCAGTGAATCCAATCGGTACCGGCAGTTTCAGCAGCGTTGATTTCCTCAGCTAAATGTCCGAAATCCGCTGCTAAGATCGATGGAGACAAGATAATGGTGTTTGCTTGAGGGCTCATGGTGTGGTGGTTTCCTGATCGGTTGAGGGTAGTTGTTCGTTTGGGGAGGTAATTACAGCGCTATCAGGTTGCGTAGGTACTGCAATCAACAGGTCGATTGCGGTACCCTTGGGTACTTCGGTTTCCGATTTGATCGACTGCCCGACTACGGTATTTTTCGGATATTGTTTGGTGGTTCTATGGCGAATCAGTCCCAGGGAAAGCCCGGAATCGATTAGTATCCGCTTCGCTTTACTCAAGGGTTCCCCAAGCAGTTTCGGCACCACAAACTCCAACGGTTCCGGCCCCAACGACACCGATATTGCCACCATGGTGTTTTTGTGGAGCAGGGAATCTTGCGGAAAGGATTGAGCAGCCACCACTCCCCGGGGATAATGATCGGAATATTCGTATCTAATGCTGTCTTCAGGAATCACTAATCCCAACGACGACGCGGTATTCAGCGCTCCTTTGCTGGATGCACCGATCAATCGCGGCATCGGGATTAACTTCTCACCACCGGATACGATCACACTGATTATCCTACCGGATTTCGTGATAGCGCCGGCGGGCGGGATTTGCTCTATTATCGTGCCAGCCGGCAGATGATCATCGGACACGATCTTGGATGTCTGCAGCCGGTATCTCTGTTTCTTGGTAACCGTCTCAGCTTGGACTTTTGACATCCCCACCAACTCCGGTACTTGTCGTTCCTGACCGAGTCTGGTGTATAACGGCATGACCAGCTTGTCCATCAAGAATAAAAGAACAAAGCCGATCAAACCAAATGCCAGAGCGATTTTCCCCAGCATAAGCAGCTTTTGTTTCCAGGATTTCACACTACTCCAAACGGTCTAATTTCGCACCAGCCGTACCGCATAGGACCCGTCCATATCATGGATATGAGGGATCGTCTCGATTTCACCTCTGGGATTGACTACATCACGATGCACCCAACCTGCAGCGTCATCTCTCACCCATTCTGAATGGTCGTCCAGAAATCCATCAACCAACTCCCAATTTTCTTCGGGCTCGGTGGTACAAGTACTATAAACCATTACACCACCTGGTTTTACCAAACCGGAAGCTGTATCGAGGATAGAACGCTGCACCGAGATAACGCGTCGGATGTCGTTTTCCTTGCGATTCCAACGAATATCCGGACGCCGCCGTATTACCCCTAATCCGGTACACGGTACATCCAACAAAACCCGGTCGAAAAATGTAGGTATCAGGGTGCTGCCGTCTCCTGCCAGACACCGGATGCTGGACAATCCCATCCGCTCGATATGTTCTCTCACCTTCCGAATCCGAACCGGAGATATATCCTGCGCCACTACAGACCCTTTATCCCCAGTCAACTCGGCAATCTGGCTGGTTTTCCCACCCGGAGCGGCACAAAAATCCAGAATCACCTCCCCCGGCTGTGGATCAAGCAACTGCACCGGCAGTCCGGCGCTGATATCCTGAACCGTACACAACCCATCCTGCAACGGCTGCCAATCGGAGGTATTCACCCGGTCTTTCAACAACACATGCCATGGAGAAACCGGTGATATTTCTGCCGCCATTCCCTGTTCCGCAAGCAGCGCTAAGAAAGATTCCAAGTCGGTCTTCAGCGGATTCCAACGCACCCATAATCCGGGTGTCCGGTTATTCGCTTGGCAAAAAGCCTCCGCCCCACTCCACCCAAAACGCACTACCCAGCGCTTAACCAGCCAATTGGGATGGGAGGTTCGGATTGCCAATGATTCTAACCGGTTCTTGGGGTCCGGTTCCGGCAGCGCATCCTTTTCCCTGATGGCTCGACGGAGTATCGCATTAACCAAACGTCCTGGCTTTTCACCTAACTGCTCCTTAGCAAGCTCCACACTGGAATCCACCGCAGCATGGTCCGGGATGCGATCCAGATACAGCAGTTGATATAATCCCAAACGCAGGATATATTTCAAGCCTAGATCCGCCCGGCGAAAATCACCCTGGAACCAGCGTCGGAGATAATAATCCAGCCGTCCACGCCACCTAATTGTCCCATACACTAACTCGGTGGTTAGCTGCCGGTCCCTCGAGGATAGATTTGCTTGTTCGAGTTCACGGGACAGTCGTTCGTCGATGCTGCCTTGACGATCCGACGAAAGCACAGACAGCGCAACCTCACGAGCCGACAACGAGTGATCTCCCCGATATACCATAGTTTATAAATTTAATCAAATCCACAATAAAATGCAAGTCATTTTAGAAAAAGCGATGCAGGTCGCTAAAGCTTAAGCTTGACTTTTACCTTTTTCATGATTACATTTGCTATATCATTTTTTCTCACACAGATTTCTTAGTAAAATTGCCTAATATGAAATTTCGTCACCGGCTGGAATTCCTTGTTGTACGGCTTCTGGCATGGGTTGCCTGTCTCTTACCTTTGCCAATCGCCATTGCAATGGGTCGAGGATTGGGATGGATAGGATTTTCCCTGCTCAGGATTCGCAGACAGGTAACGTTGGACAACCTCGGGGTTGCATATCCCGATAAGTCTGAAATATGGGTACGGAAAACAGCAGGCGCCTGCTACCGTCATTTCGGTCGGGTAGCGGTGGAATTAGCCCGGCTGCCGAAATTGAATCACCGCTGGATCGAACGCAACCTGGATTTTCGCGGGCGGGAGGTGCTGGATCGCTGCCTGGAAAAAGGTCGTGGTGGAATTGTACTGTCCGGGCATTTCGGGAATTGGGAAATCATGGGTGCCACAGCATCGGTGTTGGGATATCCAATTACTTACATCGTCACCACCCAGCGCAACAAGGGCGTGGAAGCATTAATAGATAACTTACGCCGGGGGATGAACATTGAAATAATTAAAACCCATGACAGCCCGAAAATGATAATCCAAGCATTGAAGAACAACCGGTTACTGGCGGTGTTGAGCGATCAGGATGCTCACGAGGACGGCGAATTTGTGACTTTCTTCGGACGACCGGCATCCACACCCCGCGGTGGTCCGGTACTGCACCTCAAAACCGGTGCCGCACTGATTTTCGGATATGCAACCGGCTTACCCGGTGGGAAATGGCAGGTGACTTTCGAAGAAATCCCCGCCCCGCCCAACGATCTGGACACCAACGCAAAAGTAAAGTCACTTCTCACCAACGCTACTGAAAGACTGGAACAGGAAGTACGAAAAAACCCGGAACAGTGGCTGTGGATGCACCGCCGATGGAAGACTCAACCCCCCATGGATAATTCAACTGAATCTAACTCATAGGACATCATGGCTTACCAATTTGTAGCACATTACGACTGCCGGTATTTTAATGGATACAAACCCTGCAAATACAAACGGTTATGTGAAGACTGCCCTGATTACGACCCACCCTTCCCCCGGATTCTCATAATCAACCTCCACGCCATGGGAGATGTACTGCGCACCACCGCATTATTACCCAAAATCCGCCGCAAGTACCCCAAGGCATTCATCACGTGGATAACCCTGCCATCATCTGCGGCACTTCTAAAGGGAAATCCGCTAATCGATCAGATACTGTACTGGAGTCCGGAAGCCCTTGAAGGGCTGCGAATCCGGGAATTTGACATACTGCTGAACGTGGATAAAGCACCGGAATCCGCCGGCTTAGCGATGTCGGTCACCGCACCGGACAAGCGGGGATTTGGACTGAACCGATTCGGAAGCATCGCACCATTGAATCCGGAAGCGGAGTACATGTATTATCTGGGATTGAATGACGAAGAAAAATTCTATAAGAACCAAAAAACCGAACTGGAATTATTGGCGGAAGCCTTGGGATTCGAGTATCAACCTGACGAATACATACTGGAGCTCGATCCGGGAGAGAAAGAAATGGCACTGCGTTTTCGTCAGGCAATCCCATTAAATCCCAATGAAATCGCAATCGGGCTGAACACTGGTTGTTCCGCTTTATTCCCCTACAAGAAATTACCGGTGCCCTTTCAGGCGATGATC
This sequence comes from uncultured bacterium, assembly GCA_965372135.1. GTDB lineage: Bacteria > Electryoneota > RPQS01 > CBDVBD01 > CBDVBD01 > CBDVBD01. The sequence continues at coordinate 6,158 of CBDVBD010000122.1, forward strand.
GCCGACCACATCCATAACGAAATCCACGACACCCAAATACTGCTGCTTGGCGGCAAAGAAGATACTGAGCGGAACCAAGAAATCCGGAAATTGGCAGCGGTACCAGTCACCCAGACCCCGACCACGCACGGTCTGCGCAATGGAATCATAGTTGAAGACGCCTGTGATGTCATAGTCAGCGGGGATTCGTTGGGGATGCACATCGCCATCGGACTGAAAAAGGAAGTGGTGGTGTGGTTTGGATTATCCTGTCCCCAGGAAATCGAACTATTCGGACGGGGAACTAAAATATTATCCCAAGTGGATTGCGGACCCTGCTGGCGTAAAGGATGCAGCAACGATCCCAAATGCTACGACAGCGTGGATCCGGATGAAGTAATCGATGCAGTCAAACAAGGAGTGGAGCGCATCCGTGCCCGACGATCCCAATAAAATACTGATTATCCAAACCGCATTTATCGGTGATGTGATATACACCACGCCCTTGATCCGCGAGGTGAAACGGAGATGGGCTGATGCCCATCTGACGGTGATGGTGGCGCCGCGAGGGGAATTCGTGTTGTCCAACAACCCCCATATCGACGAGCTATTGATCATGGACAAACGGGGTGTCGATCGGGGAATGGACGGCATGCTCAAATGGATGCGTGACTTGAAGAAACGCCATTTCGACCTGATAATATCGCCCCATCGATCATGGCGCAGCGCACTGCTGGCAATGGTAACCGGCGCAAAACGCAAAGTGGGATTCCGCAAGGGATTGGGACGTTGGATATATCACCCTTCGGTGCCCTATCGCCCCAAACAGGAACCTCGCTATGTGCAGCGAAAGCTGGACTTAATGCGTGCGATTGGATCAAATGGCTTATCTCCCCAGGTCGAATTATTCGTGAGTCAAGATGATCGCAATCTGGTCAACAAAATATTGAACGATCATGGTATCGATGATAAACCACTGGCTGCATTAAACCCGGGAAGCCAGTGGTTAACGAAACAATGGTTGCCGGAATACTATGCCGAATTGGGGTCAAGAATCGGGCGGGAATTGTACATGCAGGTGGTGTTGTTAGGGTCGCCTCAGGAAAAGGAAATGCTGGATTATATCGAGCAACATACCGATCCCAAACCCTGGAATCGCGCTGGTGATTCGTTGGGCGTGGCGGCGGCTTGGTTGGAACGATCTGAAGTATATGTGGGCGGCGACACCGGACCTACTTATATGGCAGTAGCGGTGGGCACCAAACATGTGATAGCTTTGTACGGACCGACTCCGGAGAATGTGTTCGATTTCCGGGATAGCGATGCGGTGATATTCAAGGATGGATTACGCTGCCGTCCTTGCAGTCCTCACGGTCCCCGAGTCTGCCCCATCGGCACCCTGGAATGCCAAACCGGCATCATGCCTGGGCAGGTGTACGATGTTATTACTGGCAAAATTAGAGTATCTCCTCCAGACTCATAGAAAATATAACACAGTAAGAGAAATTACTTGACTTTTAGCGGTTTCAACTATATATTCAAATTAAAGAACAACATTGCCGTAATTCGACCGTTGTTCCCTTGAATCTGGATAGAATCATCAATAGTATTATTGGAGTATCGCAGGGGACTCACTAACGCAATGTTAAGCCTAAGAAATCCAAGAAAACCAGCTCTGGCATCAGTTGAGGTGGACGCATTAGCTGATACTGGAGCTGTGCATCTATGCATCCCCTCACACGTACAGATTCAGTTGGAACTGGAAGAAATCGACCAGAAAGAGGTGACATTAGCAGACGGTTCTCGAAAACTCGTACCCTATGTTGGTCCCATAGAACTCCGTTTTAAAAATCGTATAGGATTTGCGGGAGCCTTGGTTTTTGGTGATCAAGTATTGCTGGGTGCAATTCCAATGGAGGATATGGACTTAGTGGTCATTCCCAAAGACCGTAAGTTGGATATCAATCCAGATAGCCCAAATATCGCAACCTCCGTTGCCAAATAATCCGTGATAAAAAGTCTGAAGGTCATCAGTAGGTAACTTCTGCCGAGAAGTTAGAATGTACTCTGAAAGGGTACTACAGAGTATCCCAGGGCAGCGCCCTGGGTTAAGATGAATCTATCTATTTATAAGCCCTGTAGGGGCAAGACAATAATTGCATGTGAGCAAGTCAAAAGTCGGGTTTTGAAGCCCGGCTTTTTTATATTAAAGATTATTCAAATTGCATAATTTTAATGTTAATAATAGAATAACATATTTCAAGTCATAAAAAAATGAAAAAAAACACTTGACATAAAGCAAAAAAAAAATAACTTAGGGTGCAATGTGGAAGTTATGTAAAATAGTATAATAATCAACCACATCACAAGGGAGGAAGGGACAATGAAAACATCATTAATCTTTGCAATTGCGTTGACACTCATCAGTTTTTCTGTAGTTTATGCTGATGTATTTGATGACTTTGAAGATGGCAATGCTAACGGGTGGACAGTTGTTGAAGGAACTTGGGCAATTAGCAGCCCTGGTGCCGGTGGTAGCAACTATTGTTATGGCTCAAGTAGTATGTACTCTGCAGCTTATCACCAAGATTTCAGTGCATGCGTGTTCGATATGGAAGTTGATTTTCTGATCGACAATGGTTCCATAGGTAACTTTGATGTAGAATTCAATTACCAAGATGATAACAATTACTACATGGTAGATTTAGCAGATCCCACCAGTGATGACCCAAATGCTCGTATTTACCGGTATTTTGGTGGTGTTTGGACCGTTTTAGTAGAGACTCCAAATGTAATAACAGCTGGTCAGTGGGAACATGTACGTATTGTGAGAAATTGCAATAATGATATTCTTGTTTACCTGCCTGACTATCAATCAACACCTTTCATGTCTGTAAACGATGACAACTTAACAAACGAATCAGAAATACGATTCCGTTTCTATGCAGGCGGAGATATTGATAATGTGGATCTACAAATTCCACCAACACAAATATCTGATGATTTTGAGGATGGTAACGCAGATGGATGGAATGTTGTTGAAGGAACTTGGGCAATTAGCAGCCCTGGTGCCGGTGGTAGCAACTATTGTTATGGCTCAAGTAGTATGTACTCTGCAGCTTATCACCAAGATTTCAGTGCATGCGTGTTCGATATGGAAGTTGATTTTCTGATCGACAATGGTTCCATAGGTAACTTTGATGTAGAATTCAATTACCAAGATGATAACAATTACTACATGGTAGATTTAGCAGATCCCACCAGTGATGACCCAAATGCTCGTATTTACCGGTATTTTGGTGGTGTTTGGACCGTTTTAGTAGAGACTCCAAATGTAATAACAGCTGGTCAGTGGGAACATGTACGTATTGTGAGAAATTGTGATAATGATATACTTGTTTACCTACCCGATTACCAATCCACACCAATCTTATCCGCTACCGATAATAGTTTAACCAACGCATCAGAGGTACGATTCAGGTTTTATGCTGGCGGTGACATTGACAATGTAAACATAAATACCACAGCAGTAGAAGAGATTCCCACAATTGTAATACCGGAAGAATTTGTTTTGAGCCCTGCTTACCCAAATCCATTTAATCCATCGACTACACTTACATTTGAGTTAAAACATCCTAGCAATATTACTCTTGTTGTCTATGATGTTTTGGGAAGGGAAGTTACTCGTTTACATGATGGATGGTTACAGCAGGGATTTTACAAAACGCAATTTGATGGGAGCGATTTGTCAAGCGGAATTTATTTTGTGAGATTGAATGCCGGCGACTTTACTCAAACGCAAAAGATTGTCCTGCTCAAGTAACAATTCGGCAATAAAAGGTCTTTACCAACATCCTGAAAAGCCGCCTTAAAACGTCAAGGTGGCTTTTTTTTATTTATCAGGATCGTAGGGATCCTGACCTACGAAATAAATTTTGAGTGCGGTGACTTGCCACCGTTTTTCTTCGGGAAGCAAGCTTCCCGTTCTCCCGAGGCAAGCCTCAGAGGTTAAGGCGCCCTTAGGGGCGCACTCCATAAGTTAGATCGCAGCCAACGCCTGATCCAAATCCCCGATGATATCATCGGGATGTTCGCCCCCAACACTCAGGCGAATCAAATTAGGTGGGATATCCGCCATATCCCGGGCTTCTTCCCCCTGCTGGGAATGA
>CBDVBD010000123.1:0-10245 GCA_965372135.1 uncultured bacterium
CTGCCAGGATTATGTACCATCATTTCAAGGATAAGATTTTGGAAATGGTTAGGGGTTCTGCCCACGGCAAATACTTAGCCGCCATTGGCATGGAGCGGGATTTGCCGGTATGCGCTCAGTTGAATAGTATTCCCGTGCTGCCGAGGTTTATCGACGGGAAGGTGCGTTTGTGGAGCGAGCCTTCATAAATGCCCGGTGACGGGATTTGTTATACAGTGACACATTATGAAGACGCAGGCGAAATCCAAACGGCGGAAATCCAAGTCGAAAAGCACCGGTTCCCGCACCCGTGAAGCGCTGGGCTTGATAGTCCTGGTTTTCGGTGTGTTTCTGGGGTTGGCGTTGTTTTCCTATACCTCGCCGGATTGGCCGGCGGGATCTGCAGAAGATTCCATTGCAAACTGGGGTGGAAAAGCAGGCGCATTTTTCGCGTTCGTGTTGATTCATGCCACGTTTGGCAGGCTCTTTATCTGGTTAGTCCCGCTGTTGATTGTGTTGTGGGGAATTAGGCTGTTCCGTCCCCAGTGGCGGGTGATTAAGCTGTATGGGACAGTGAAGTTAGTTGCGCTGGGGGTGGCAGCATCAACGGTGTACGCATATTTTGCCCGAATTGGATGGGCGTCATTTCCAACGGATGCCGTGTTGGAGAATACCGGTTGGGTGGGCATGTCGTTGGAAAAGCTGCTCTTTGAATTTGTCGGTGTGACTGGTTCCGGAATTGTTCTTACGCTGGCAGTGTTACTGTGGCTGATCTGGGCGTTGAAGCTGCAACCCAGCGAAGTGGTGTCAGGTGTAGGGAAGGTTGTCGCAGCGATTGCTGTGGTAGTGTGGATTGTTGTCAGTTGGGTTGGACGGACCGTGGGATCGCTGTTTCGCCGCAGGAAGCCGTTCGTGAAAGTACCCCGTGAGTCAAAGACAAGGAAAATCAAGCCGGAAAAAGCACCAGAGCCTGAATTGGAAAAGGTTCCGACGGAGAAGCCGGAACGTAAGACACCGGTGATTTCCATTTCCAGACCTAAAACTCCGGAACCTAAAATTCCGGGAGCGATAGCCGAAGATCTCACTCAGACAGGGGTGTACGAGCTTCCCACCATTGATATGTTGGATCCACCGCCGGAGGATGCTCCACAGGTCGAGAAGAAGGTGCTGGAAAACAATGCGGCGCTGCTGGAGGAGAAGTTGGCGGATTTTGGGGTGACGGCGAATGTTGTGGAGATACATCCGGGACCGGTGATTGCGCGGTATGATTTGGAACCGGCGCCGGGGATTAAGGTCAGCCGGATTACCTCTTTGGAGGATGATCTATCGTTGGCGTTGCGTGCCAAGGCGATCCGGATTATCGCACCAGTTCCGGGGAAAGGGGCGGTGGGGGTGGAGGTACCCAACCCCCAGAGGGCGATGGTATTGTTCCGCAGCCTGTTGGAAGCGCCGAAGTTTCGATCCCATCCGTCACCGTTGCTATTTGCGGTGGGAAAGACCACTGACGGCGGAATCCGGCTGGAAGATTTGGCGAATATGCCGCACCTGTTAATCGCCGGCACCACCGGATCGGGAAAGAGCGTGTTCATAAATTCACTGATTGTGTCGATCTTGTTCCGCGCCACACCGGACCAAGTGCAGTTTATACTGATCGACCCCAAGAAACTGGAATTGTCGGGGTATTCGGAACTCAGGAACCATCATCTGGTTACACGGTTAGACTTAGGGGAGGATGTGGTTACTACCGCTGAAGGTGCCGTGGAGATATTAAAGAGCGTCGAGTTGGAAATGAGCCGGCGGTATGATCTGCTGGCGGAAGCCGGTGCTCGGAATGTTGGCGAATACAACGATAAGGTTAAGGATAAGAAGGGGGAAGATGCCCCTAAGCCGCTGCCGTTCTTGATTGTGGTGATCGATGAGTTGGCGGATTTGATGTTATTGGCGGCGAAGGCGGTGGAAGAACCGATTGCCCGACTGGCGCAGATGTCCCGGGCGGTGGGGATTCATTTAGTGGTTGCGACCCAGCGACCGAGCGTGGACGTGATTACCGGGGTGATTAAGGCTAATTTCCCCTGCCGGATAGCGTTCCAGGTCGCCAGCAAGACTGACAGCCGGACGATTCTGGACATGAACGGGGCGGAAGCGCTGCTGGGGAAAGGTGACATGTTGTTCATTCCACCCGGGCAGTCAAAACCGGTTCGGCTGCATGCGGCGTTGATTTCCCGGGATGAGATCAACCGGGTGATTATCCATATCCGGAAACAGCCGGTGCCGCAAATTCGGGTTAATTTACCGTCGCCGGTAATTGCCGGTGCGCCGTTGGAAACTGGTGATAATCTACCTGATATTGATCCGTTGTTTGACGAAGCGGCACGGATAGTGGTGCGGACGCAACAGGGTTCGGTGTCGATATTACAGCGACGGCTGAAAGTGGGTTATGCACGGGCGGCACGATTGATTGACCAGTTGGAACGCGCCGGGATTGTGGGACCGTTCGATGGGTCGAAAGCCCGGGAAGTATTGGTGGAGGAAGATTATTTTGAGACCCGCGATCGTTTGGAATAGACTGCTTATTGCTGTGGTGTGTGCGGGGATGATCGCCGGTGGTGCGGTTACAGCCTGGGCTGCCAAAAAGCTGACCTGCAAGGATGTACTGGACCGGGCGAAGCAGACGTTTGACGCTCTAACAAGTTTCCAAGCTGATTTGACGGAATTGTTCTATTGGAATTTAGCGGAAACCTCTACCGAATCACACGGGAAAATGCTGTACCGTCAGGATGACCGGTTTCGCTTGGAGTTTCCCAATCAGCGGCTGGTGGTGGACGGCAAGACGTTGTGGCGGTACAATTCGGAAACCGGACAGTTGTTGGTAGAGCCTTACGATGACGAATCCGGGGTGATATTACCCAAGCAGCTGATGGTGGGGATATCGAAAAATTGGAATTTGAAAAATGCCGCTGAACCAGCGGTGCAGGATTCCAGCGGTTACCGGTTGGAATTAACGCCGTTGGAATCGGAGTCGGCAGTGAAGCAGGTGACGATTTGGGTGGACCCGGACAACTGGCTGGTAAACCGAGCCATTGTGGATGATCTGCAGGGGAATCGCACCTGGTATCGCATCGATCATGTTGAAATAAATCCGACACTCCCCGATAGCTTGTTCGAAATTCATGTCCCGGAGGGAACCGAAACGATAGATTTGAGGTAATGCATACGTGAAGAAACTGTTTTCCTTCCGGGTATTATTGGGTTTTGCAGTCGGACTGTTCTTTCTATATTTGGCGTTTTGGAAGCCGGATATTTCCGGGTTGGTTGCGGGACGTATCGGACTCAAGCAAGCATTGATCGGCACTCCGCGCATTCAAGTGTCGGAACTGGGTCAGGTGTTGGCGCATGCCAAATACCTGTATTTACTGCCGGCGTTGCTGATGTTTTTGACCAGTTTCCATGTCCGAGCATACCGGTGGAAGTTGTTTCTGCTGCCGGTAGGGAATGTCCGGTTCGGAGCGGCATATTCCTCGATGATGATCGGGTATATGGTCAATAACATTTTGCCGCTTCGGATGGGGGAGATTTTCCGAGCACATGCGTTGGGCAGGGAAGAAAAGGTATCGCGCAGTTCGGCATTTGCCACCATAGTGGTGGAACGAGTGTTCGACATCCTATGCCTGTTGCTGATTCTGGGAATTATCCTCCTGTTCTTCCCGTTTCCGCCCTGGATCAAACGCAGTGCGCTGATTACCCTTATCGCTACGGTGGTGTTGGTGGCGGTGCTGTTGTTGATGATGCGGAAGACCGAATTATTAGTGAAGCTACTGCGAAAGCTATTCGGAACCCGGGGTCAGCGGATTGGGGAACGTTCTGAAGATGTGTTTCGCAAGTTTACTAAAGGGTTACAAGCTTTCAAGCAGACAGAGCACTATATATTGATAACCGTCACCAGCCTGTTGTTGTGGGTGTTTTATTTGGGCTGTGTGTATTGTACCTTCTATACGTTTGATTTTGTGACGCCGGAGTATCCTAAAATCCAGCAGTCGGCGATTATGGCGAGTTTAGTGATATTGGCGGTGGGAACCATTGCCATCATCATTCCATCCACACCCGGTGCGGTGGGGACCTATCACGGGGTAGTGGTATTGGGATTGTCCTTGTTCGACGTGCAAGCGGAGCAGGCGATGGGATTTGCTCTGGTGATGCATTTATTCAATTACCTGCCGTTAACAATAATAGGGTTAGCCTGTTTTTGGAGGCAGAATTTGCGTTTTGCTGATGTACAGGCGGAAGAAAAAATGACGTCAGTTTAGGTCCCCGATTGAATCCCTAAGGGTTTTTTATGTCTGAAAGGAGGCATCCTTTGGAGCCACGTGATCATAGAGTACAGATGTCGGAATATTTCCGGGTATTATTTCGCGGTCGTTGGATTATTTTCTTATCCTTCTTGACAGTAGTGTCATTAACTGCATATTTGACGCATACTATGCGTCCTATGTTTGAAGCAGGCACCACCATATTGATCGAACAAAAAGGCGGGGTTGATCGCACAATTTTTGACTTTTCCAGTCCGTTTAACAAGGACACAGAGATTGCAAACCAGGTACAGGTACTGAAGAGCCGGACTTTAAGCGAGGAAGTGATTCGATCGATGCAGCTTTCGCCGTATAAGGATGAATTAGAAATCCTGCGCGATGTAACGGCGGTGGGTGAGGTAATTCCTTTTGATACCAGAGTGCAAGCGCTCAGGCAGAGTATTTCCGTTAACCACATCACGGATACTGATATTATCGAACTCAAGATGAAGGCGCATTCATCGTTTGAAGCTGCGTTTTTAGCGAATGCGGTTGCGGAAGAATACTATAAGCAAAGTTTGAAGTTCTCCCGAGGTGAGGTGTCGGAAGTACGGCAGTTTTTGGAAGAGCAGTTGGATAATGTGCGATATAAGTTGGCACAGTCCGAGGAACTGCTGAAGGAATACAAGGAAACTCAGAAGACGGTGGCGTTAGGTGATGAGACGGTCAAGTTGGTGGAACAAATTGCCGAATTTCGGGCTTTTTATTACGAAGCGGAAACGGAACTGTCCGCCAATCTGCGGCGGTTGGATTTCCTGAGAAAAAAGTTATCGGATACCAAGTCAACTTTAGTTGCCAGTATTCAAGATGTAACCAGTCCGATCTTAAAGCAGTTTGAGAACCAGATATCCCAGAAGTATGGGTTGATTGCATCATTGAAGGCTCGGAGTGCACCGGGTACGGATGTGGCAATTAAATCCCTGGAAGATGAGATCGATCAGATCAAAGCGCGGCAGATTGAAGAGGCTCGGAAGATTGCCTCGTCCGGAGCGATCCCTCTCGATCCTATTCGCACTAATCAGCAATTAGTGGATCGGATCATCGAGGTGGAGACCGAGATCAAATCATTGACCGCCAAGGCGGAAGCCTGGCAGGATATCATCGATGAGGCGGATTATAAGTTGGAAGGGGTGCCGGAAAAGGAATTGATTTTGGCGAGGCTCACTCGGGATGCCAAGTTGAATGAAAAGATATTTATAATGTTGAACGAGAAATTTGAGGAATCCCGGATTAGCGAAGCCGGAAAGACTGCGAACGTTCGTATTATCGATCCGGCAAAACCGCCGAAAGCACCGTTTAAACCCAATAAACGCCTCAATATTATCCTGGGAATTATCTTGGGATTAGGATTGGGTGTGGCAGTGTCGTTCCTATTGGAATTCCTGGATGATTCGATTAAGACCGGGGAAGATATCGAACGAATGGGCTTGGTGCTGTTGGGTACTATTCCGGTTGTGAAGATGGGCGAAATCGCCAAAAAGTTGAAACGAGAAGGCAAGGTTTACAGTAAGGAAGACATGGAGAAAGTGGAATCCAAGCTAATCACCCGGTTCTCCCCCAAATCTCCGGTTTCCGAAGCATACCGGTCACTGCGCACTAACATCCACTTTGCAAATTTGGATCGTCCCAATAAGGCGATTTTGGTGTCCTCCAGCGCCACCAAGGAAGGGAAGTCTACTACTGCGGCTAACTTAGCGATTACCATCGCTCAGATGGGGAGTAAGACTTTGCTGGTGGATTCCGACCTCCGGCGTCCGGCAATTCATAATTTCTTCAAAATGGAACGGTCTTACGGACTGACCAATTATCTGATTGGAACCCTGAATTTTGATGAGGTTATCAAGAAATCGGATATCAATAACTTAGACATCATAACCTGCGGCGATATTCCTCCCAATCCGTCGGAGATGTTGGCTTCCAAGGCGATGCGGAATTTTATCGAAGAAGCCAAGAAACGGTATGATATGGTGCTGCTGGATAGTCCCCCGATTATTGCGGTTACCGACGCCGCAATCCTATCCACCAGAGTGGATGGCGTGATTTTGGTTATAGCGTCCGGATTTGTCAATCGTCGGGAAGTGCAGCGGGCGATTACCTTGCTTCGTAATGTAAATTCTCGGATTCTGGGCGTACTGCTTAACGGACTGGATATCAAGAAAATTTACGGCTCCTACTATTACTATTTCCATTATTATCAGTACTATTACTACTACGGCGCTGATAAGAAGGAACGACGGAAACGCAAGAAAACCGTACATTCCATCGCTAAAGATGTTACGGATGTTTCATAGGATTACATAACCCGCATCGGGTAACTGAAGGTATGAGGTGTCACCAACAAGCGAATGCCAAGATTAACTTAGGACTCCGCATTCTGAAACGGTTACCCAATGGGTACCACAACATAGAAACGATCTTTATAGAATTAGATTGGGGGGACAAGTTAACCGCTGAACCTGATAATAGGCTAACCCTTGAATGTCATGGAATTCCCGTTCCGCAGGATGAGAATAATCTGGTCCTTCGAGCGGCGCGGATGCTTCAGGATCGATCCCGAGTAACCAATGGAGCCCGTATCATGCTGGAAAAACGGATACCGGTGGGCAGCGGATTGGGCGGGGGTTCCAGTGATGCGGCGGCAACATTGCTGGTGTTGTCCCGACTGTGGAATCTGGATCTTGAAATGAAAGACTTGGCTTTGGTTGCAGGCAAGTTGGGTGCCGATATTCCTTTCTTTCTAACCGGGGGTATGGCGTACGCTACCGGAATCGGCGACAAGCTGGAGCCGGTGTCTTGGGCATATTATCCGTGGGTTGTACTCTATCATCCGGGGTGGGAAATTTCGACGCCTTGGGCATACCGGCAATGGGATTTGCTAGAAATGGAGCCGGCAAATCCGCTGCCGTTAACTGCATACTTGAATCGTTCCTTGGACGATCCGGAATTTCGGCAGGTGTTTTCCAACGATTTTCAGCAAATTGTATTTCGGGAATATCCTGCGTTGGGAGAAGTATCTGACCAGCTTAGGGAGACCGGTGCGGATTATGTTAGTCTGTCGGGCAGCGGATCTTCGCTGTTCGGGTTATTTGCTGAACGAGACCGGGCGGAAGCAGCCTTGAAATGGGCACAATCCCAAGGATGGGCGAAACTGACCAGGTTTCGACAGGGCGAGAGATCGGAAACAAGGTAGGCTTTCCAATCTTGTCAGACCGTCTGTCATGTTTCCAAATTGGAGGTGGGAATGGAAATCACGGAAGTCAACATCAACCTCCGCGATGAGGACAAACTGAAAGCGTTTGTCAATATTACGTTTGAAGACGTATTCGTGGTCAGGGGATTGAAAATCATCTTAGGGCGACAAGGGCTGTTTGTATGCATGCCCAGCCGTCGGATGAACGACGGCACCTATAAGGATATCGCTCACCCCATCGACAATGAATATCGCGAGCATATAGAGCGGATGATTCTCGATAAATACCACACCATGCTTGAAAGTGGGGAATTTGGGGAGCAGGAAGCAAGTAGATAAATGCTGCTTCAATATCTGCAGACATTTCTTGCCGAATCTTTAGCATTCAATTGGTGAAATTTGGTGAAATGAATGGATCGCTGCCAAGATGCGTTTAGCGCATGGTTGTATTGTGTGGTTGGCATAATAACAATGATCCATATTTAATAAAACATGGGGTGTAGCCAAGTGGGAAGGCACGGGGTTTTGGTCCCCGCATTCGGAGGTTCGAATCCTCCCACCCCAGCCACGGTATATTTTAGGAGGTCATGCCGATCATGCCAGACAATATGAAGGTGTTCGCCGGAACCGCCAACCCGCAGTTGGCGCAGGATATTTCCAATCATCTGAGTATTCCGCTGGGAAATGTGGATGTCGGGCGTTTTGCGGATGGGGAAATCTCGATTAAGTTTCTGGAGAATATCCGTGGGACTGATATGTTTATCATTCAGCCCACCCCTCCCCCGGCGGAAAACTTGATGGAGCTTTTGATTATGATGGATGCCGCCAAACGAGCCAGCGCTCGACGTATCACGGCAGTTATCCCTTATTTCGGTTATGCACGGCAGGATCGGAAAGACGAAGGGCGAGTGCCCATTACCGCTAAATTAATTGCCGATTTGCTGACCGCGGCGGGTACCGATCGAATCATCTCCATGGACTTGCACGCTGCACAGATTCAGGGTTTTTTTAATATTCCGTTTGACCATTTATACGCGTCGGCAGTGTTGATAGACTACGTACGTAGTCGCAAGATGGAGAATCTGGTGATGGTGTCGCCCGATGTGGGGTCGTTGAAGATGGCGCGAGCCTATGCCCGGCGGCTGGGATGCGCTTATGCCATGGTGGATAAAATTCGCAAAGTTCCCAATGTGGCGGAGGCAGCGCATCTGATCGGTGAAGTGGCAGGCATGGATGCCATGATTGTGGATGACATGGTGGATACCGGCGGGTCAGTGGCAGGGACGGCGGAAACCTTGCGGGAAAAGGGTGCCCGGCGCATCGAAGTAGCTTGCACCCATGCCATCCTTTCCGGGGATGCTTGGAAGAGAATGCAAGACTCTGCCATCGATCGCTTCGCTGCTTGCGATACGTTGCCGCCTAAAAATATCAAGGAATTTACTAAATTCGAAAGCGTGTCGGTCGCCAAATTATTTGCCGAGGCGATCCAACGCACGCATAATGAGGAATCCATCTCAACCTTGTTTGTGTAATTTACAGTAGTGATCTGTGGGAGAAATCCATGAATGATAATGTGTTAAATGCTCAGGAACGTGGCAGCGGGAAGAGTGAACTCAAGCACCTTCGGAAACAGAAATTGGTGCCGGGAATCTTCTATACCTCTCAGGAACAATCGGTGCCGATCGCGTTTGCCGAAGTGGAATTAAATAAGCTGTTGGCGCATAAACCTGCTTTGATTTTGTTGAAGATGCCTGATGGAAATGACCGGGAATGTGTGGTGCGGGCCGTGCAGCGGGATCCGTTGTGGGGTAATATTCTCCATATCGATTTTATGGGGATCACCCGGGGGCAGAAGGTCACGCTCACAGTGCCGCTGCATTTGATCGGTACCCCTGAAGGTGTGAAGGAAGGGGGGATTTTGGAGCATACGCTCAGGGAATTGGAGATTGAATGTATGCCGCGTCATATTCCCAGCCATTTGGAGTGGGAGGTGTCATCATTGGTGGTGGGGGATTCGGTGCGGGTGGAAGAGCTGGAATTCGAAAATATCGAGATTTTGACCGATCCCAGCAGCTCTTTGGCTACCGTGGTACCGCCAAGGGTGGAAAAAGAACCAGTGGTCGAAGAGGAAGAGGAATTGGAAGAAGAAGTGGAAGGCGAGGAAGCTCCTGAGGAAGGCGAAGAGCCGTCCGAGGAATCGGAAGAATCATAATCCGCATGTTGATAGTTATGCCTATTCAGGAATTCCAGGATGGGTATTATATCCCACTGGAATTAGACAAATGATGAACTGGTTAGGGTTTGTTGAGGTAAAGATTTGGCAGTGTCTGGGTTGGAAGCACATGTATTAATTGGTTTAGGGAATCCGGGTGCCGATTACGAAAACACCCCTCACAACGTCGGGTTTCAAGTCGTTCATGCTTTGGCAACCCGTTGGAAGGCGGTATTCCGTCCGGGAAAAGGCGCCTTCTACTGGACTAACATTGCTCCCCCTTTAAAGACTGCGTTGGTGAAGCCAACCACCTATATGAACCGCAGCGGACAGGCGGTGCTTGAGGTTCTCGACAAGCTGCAAGTGCCGGTGGATCGATTGTTGGTGGTTTGCGATGATCTCCAACTTCCCTTGGGAAAGATTCGATTGCGACGGAAGGGGGGGGACGGCGGGCATCACGGATTGGAATCTATTATCTATCATTTAGAAACCGAAGAATTTGCCCGTCTTAGGCTGGG
>CBDVBD010000124.1:0-10217 GCA_965372135.1 uncultured bacterium
ATATACCATTAAAATCAAAGGGAATGAAGTGGGATCCGGAGAGTTAAGACTTGGGCATTTCTTGGTGGTGGGCACTGGTACCGAAACTCCAGCTTTGGAGGGAATTCCCACCAAGGATCCCACTTTTGGCATGCCATCACGATGGGTGCCGGTGGCTGCAAGGGAACGTGCGGAAATCGGGGGATATACCGTTATTGAACCCAGCGCTGTGTTATCGACTCATTTTGTGGAAATCCTTCGGCGGGAAGGATGGCGAATCCTGTCACGGGAAGCGGTAGCGGAGCTGGTCGAAAATCTGAAGAAGGAAAACAAGACCGTAGTAGAAGAATTGATTCCAAACCTGTTGACCGTAGGTGCGGTCCAGAAAGTGCTGCAAAATCTACTGAAAGAGGGTGTGCCTGTCAGGGATTTCCCAACTATAATGGAAACATTAGCGGATTTTGCACCCATCACTAAAGACACTGCGTTTTTGACAGAGACAGTACGAAATGCCCTGGGATCTACTATCGCTGCCAGGTTCAGCGGACCCGGAGGAGTGGTACGTGCCATCACCATGGATCCCGATTTTGAATCGGCGCTGGCTAACGGAATCAACGCTATGTCCAAGGAAGGCAGGGAATTCACATTAGCGCCGGGAGAATTGCGAGAATTAGCGAACCAGATTCAGGAAGCATCGGATGAAATGAGCGCCAAGGGTTGGATGCCGCTGATTGTTACGGCTCCGGTGATTCGACCATATTTCCAGAAGATCATCGAACCGGCATTTCCCGCCGTACCGGTGCTTTCATTCGGGGAATTACCGCCGGAAACACCGTTGGAATCGGTAGCGGTGGTGGGAATTAATGTCAATTCTGAAGCGTATTAGCCGAGAAATTTACTGATAAAAGGTAACAGACCATGGAGTCAGGAACAAATTCCGTCGATAGTACCGCCGCATCATCAGTTGATGATAGCAGAAATTCGCCGGTGCATATTCGCAAATTCGTGGCATCGTCAATGAAGGAAGCCATGAGGCAGATCAAGAAAGAGATGGGTGAGAATGCAGTGATTCTGAAATCGCAAGTAATCCCCAATAGCGACCTGTTCTCATTTCGCAGCAAGGAAAAAGTAGAAGTGTTAGCTGCCTTGGAACCATTGGATGATGCGCCAACAGCCAGGATTACAAGTTCCATCCCCAATGTGGAATCAACCGGTGTGCAGCGCCAGTTGAGTACCGAATGGGAGATAGAGGTAGTCAAAGACGAGATCAAGACAATCCGTGCAACGTTGGAAGAAATTGCCAATCGCATGAAATATCAATCTATACCCACCATGCCCAGACAACTGAAGTTATTTTACCAGTCCATGATAGGATCAGGATTGGATAAAGAACTGGTGTTGGATTTGACCGGACAAGCGCTGGCAACACTTTCCGGGGATCAATTGGATGACCGGAAAGTAATTGCTGATTTTTTAGGGGACAAGTTGGCACCCATGATTCCTACCGCACCGTACTTACATCATGAACCGGCGGAACCTCGTATTGTAGCTTTTGTGGGACCAACCGGAATGGGGAAGACCACTACTATCAGCAAATTATTAACCCATAAGAATATCTTCCGAGGGCGTCGGATGGCGGTGATTACCGCAGATACTTACCGAATTGGCGCTACCGACCAGATTAAACGAGTAGCGGGGATTGCAAAAGTTCCCATTGTGGTAGCTTATAAGCCGTCGCAGATGCTTAAGGCGATTCAGCGGCATCAGGATAAGGACGTGATTTTCATCGACACCGCTGGACGTAGTCAGCTGAACAATTACCATATGAAAAACCTGCGGGAATTTATGGGTGCGGCTCAACCCGACGAAGTGCACTTGGTGCTGGCAGCCAACACCCGATTGGAGGACCTAAAAGAAACTGCAGATCGATTTAACCAAATCCAGATCCATCGGTACCTGTTTACTAAACTCGATGAAACATCTGGGTACGGAAATATCGTGAATTTAATCAAACACCGGGAAAAACCGATTTCATTTTTTGGATTCGGGCAAAAAATCCCAGACGAAATCCGGTGGGTGAAATCCAAAGAATTCGCCAGGATGTTGATTTTGGGAAAGCGGTATGGCGGCATACAAGTATCATAAGGATTTGACACCGCAGTTGCACTGTAGATGGAGACATTGATGATTATCAGTAGGATCGCGGGACTATTAGCGTTGTTGAGCTTATTGCTGGCGATTTATGGCGGTACGCCGCTGTTTATAGCGTTGTTCAGGAGTATAGTAGTATTCTTAGTGGCTTTTGTGGTGATGTTTACAGTGCAAATTACTATGATTTATGCATATAGAAAAGCAAGAGAAGCTGAAGAACGTGAGATATTAGATAAGGAAGCGGCTGAAAATGCAGAGGTGGAAAGTACTTCATAGAATTTTGGGGATGGGATTGTCATTTAGGCAAAATTAAGGTTAGAATCAAAAAGTTTTGAAACCAAATCGGTGATATTGCCGATGGTTAGTTAATGAGGATTTTATGGTTTCTGGTGAAACCCTGAAAGCGGATTGGAAGAAATATCAAGCAACCCGTGATTCCGGGATTCGGGAACAGATGCTAATCCGATATCTGCCGCTGGTGAAGCAGATTGCCGGGCGGATGTTGATTTCGCTGCCAAAATCCGTCAGCTTGGATGAATTGGTTAGTTCGGGGATTATGGGATTAATTTCGGCGGTGGATAACTACGATCCCACCATGGGATTTAAATTCGAAACCTATGCAGCAGCCCGGATTAAGGGTTCCATCTACGACGGGCTCAGGGAGATGGACTGGGTGCCGCGGTCTATCAGGCAGAAAGCAAGGCGCTTGGAAAATGCAATGGCAGCCCTGTATAAAGAATTGGGACGAGTGCCTGATGATCAGGAAATGGCGGAAAAATTGGAACTCAATGTCGAGGATTATCATGTAATCTTGAATGAAGTGAGTGTGACATCGCTTTTATCATTAGACGAAGTATTCGTGAATAGCAAAGGTGACAGCGCGGCTTTATCGGATTTTATTGAAGATAAGGAAATGAAAGATATCCATAAAGATATGGAGATGAAGGAGCTGAAAAAAGTCACGATACAAACATTGAAAGAGCTTCCGGAACAAGAAAAATTAGTGATGGCGCTATATTATTACGAAGAAATGACGTTGAAAGAAATAGGAATGGTGATGGATATCAGCGAATCCCGAGTATCCCAAATCCATACCAAAGCAATCATACACCTGAGAAGTAGGATCAAAGAAGCGTTGTCTTCCTGACAGATGGGGTAAAAGGAGGTGATCATCCATGGCACGATCGATAGATCTCCAGGATACGCTATCCAAAACTCAAGCCGTTGAACGGGTATATAAAACGCTGCAACAAGGCCCGGAATTGGATCAACGGCAGTTTGCGCTGAACTTAAAACGTGCTGTCGATGAAGAACGGGAAAAGGTGGAAAAATCACAGAAAAGTGAGAAACTAAAGGTCAAGGACGAGAAAGAAGAAAAACCAAAAGAGGATAGCTACGAATCCGAAAACAAATCCTCCGAAGATGAAACAGAAACCGTGAAAAAAACAAGTACTGAAGAAAATACCCAATCAACCGATCACAAAATTGACATGACAGTTTAGAACCATGAAAAACCAGAAATTCAGAAGAGTTTTACTGCGCTGTGCAGCGGTAATGTTGATCGTGACTGTTACAATAGTTGTGCCTTGGGCACATTCAGCGCAAGTGAAAAGTATTCGACATGGAATCCATGCCGATTTTGAGCGGGTGGTGTTAGATGTGTCCGGCACTTCGAAGTACCATGTTGACGCTCATTCCCAAAACGGTAAGTTGCAGATTACGATTCAGGATGTCCAACCTCAGGACTCTCCACCGATTCTTACCGTTTCCAATAAGGCGAATCTGGTGTTGGGGATAGCCCAAACCCACCCGGGACGTTTTGAGATCAGTACCTTGAGACCGGTAAAAACGAATTCCTTTGCTATTTCTGGTGACACTTATCGGATCATAGTTGATCTGTATCCCGATGTGGTGGAGACCTTAGGGCTTGAACCGGTAACGAAAAAACCACCATCTGTAACCGAAATGCCAAAACAAGTCGTCCCAGAATCGGATGATCCACTCACGTCAGAAAACATCGAACATCCCCAAAATAATCAGATTCCCGAAGATGAGGACGAACTGCTTTACAATTTTAATGGTATGTATAGAATGAAACAATCAGCGCTACGATGTCAAACCATTGGTGAATTAGATAGTGCCGGGATGTTTTGGTTGGAATACATCGAAACAGCTCGCAAACTGAAAACCAACTTGACAGGAAACTCGGAATTCGCCTTGGCTAATTGGAGAGATGAAAGTAGCATCAGTAACGTAGGAGCAATTTTTGCAAAAATATATTCGAATTTACCGTTAATTCCGGTAATGATCTTAGGGGTCTTGGGAATTCTGTTCGTATTCTTCCGGAGGAAACTGATTGCGCTAATTAAGCGGTTATTAAAGAAGAAACAGGAAGATATTGATAAGGATAATCTTCCTGAAGAAGCACCTTCAGAACCGGAAGAGACTAGCGAACTTGACGAGGAAATGGAAGAACCGGTGGAGGATGAAATAGTGGAAGAACCACCGGAGGAACAAATCGAGGAAGAGCCGGTAGAGGAAGAAGTAATGGATGAATCGGAAGCAGAGAAGACAGTGGATAAAGAGAATATCGATATTCCTGAAGAGCAGTCTGCAGGAGAGGAAACCAAGGGAGATGAGAAAACTCCGAAAGAGGATGATGAAGATACCGCTCTGGAAGAATTGATGGAATCTGACGTGGACGAGATTGAAGAAACCATTGATGATGAGCCTACGGAAGAAGATAAAAAGGTGCAGCGTATTTTGGAGTTGGCGGGGGAAGAGAAATCGATTGCCGAAATTGCTGAAGAGATGGGAATTGGGGAAGATGAGGTTCGATTGGTACTAGATCTGCAGGGAACCAGTATTTCTGATGATTGATCGTTGTCCCTGCAGTTAAACTGGACGAATATCAACATTGTGTCATAGGCGAGTTTGAATGGCGGTTCGAGCTGTAGGAAAACGTGATATTAAGATAGTGGCTAGAGGACGCGTTCTAGCCGCTTTTCGTATAGGACTTCGAGTGGGGCAGGTCATTCGTGGTCGTGTAGTGGAAGTACTCGGCGCGGGAAGGATTATCATCAATCTCCGCGGTCATCAACTGATGGCTGAAACCAGGGGTATGCTGGTGGGCAGAGGGCAGACGTTGGAATTACTGGTGAAGGACCTATCCAGGAAAATCAAGCTCAAGTGGCTGGATTCGCAGGACGGGCATCCAAAATCAGGTTTCAGAACATCCGGACTGACATTATCTAAGTTATTGGGGATGCTGAATCAGTTGCATGATATTGTATTATCAGCGCTTGAAGACTACAAACCCTGTCAGTTATTGTTGAAATCATGGACTCGGATTCGAGACAACGCCCGCAAAGGACCCATATTCTTAGCCCGGGCGGGGGCGTCGAACCAAGATAATGTGGTTCCCGGAGAAATTGTAACCCAATCCGGAGCCTATCCTTCGGTGTTGAGGACTTTTAAATTGCTGGGCAGGAAAGACCAGCCGCAGTCGTTGGCGGATTTCCTGTGGTTTGATTGGTGTATGGAGACTGAAGCATTTGGACCGATATCGTTGCATGTGTACCGGAACGAATCGCAGCTGCACTGTGATTGTTACGTATTGGACGAGAATCTGGAATTTATAGATACCCATAAAGATGAATTGGTTGCAGCGATTGAGAACCTGGGTTACCATCCGGTTGAGATATCGCTATTGGGGTTCAATGAAAATATCCCTCAGATTGTAGAGATAATGGATCGACTTTCGGAGGAGTACGTTAATTGCAGGATATAGAAGAGAAATACCCATCAACTTCTGATGTTGCCGGTCGCTTGTTGACGATGGATTCTGTCTCGGAATCGGATGGCGCACCATCCGATGAAGTTTCGTCGATCGACACCGGAGATATCGCCAAAGCCGTAATTGAAACCGCCGATGACCGTGGAATACGAATTCGTGAGTATCCCGCATTGGCAAATCTTTTACTTCGCATTGATAAAGATGAGGCTGTCCCGGAAGACGTCCGGATGGTGATGGAAACCATGCTGGAGTGGGTGATGGAAATTGGTGATTCTTAGAGATTCGGAATATCTTCCCCTGACTTCTAATTCTCCGACATAAAAACAAAACGGCTGCAACAGAATTGCAGCCGTTTGCTGTAGCGTCCGAAGACGTCTACAGGAAATGGTGGCTTAAATGACCAGTTTCACGGGTCGATAAATTTTTGCCCGGATCCTGATCACCTCCGCCTCCCCTTGACGATATAATATAACACCTTTCAAATCGAAAATCTATGACCCAGCTCAAATCTCTTGGGTCAGTATTATTAATTTTTTAGTTTCACAGGGAATTTTCATTCCGTTCTTTGCTGTTAACTGCTGATAGTGGCACTTGGGCTACAAACTTCTTGCATTTTTCCCGAATTTTGCGTATAATATAGTTCATCATTCTGGACAGGCTAAGAGTTATCCTCACAATTCTGTCCTCAAAGTAAAAAATCCATTCCGTGAATTGTTGATTTGATTCCCATCGTCTACTATTGTGATGCTGGCGCTGGCAAACCTCATGGCGGTCCTTATCAGAAATTCAAAAAACTACTGAAGCGCTGCCGGTGGTTTTCCAACCTCGATAATGGCGCTACGGTAGCGGTTAAGATGCACTTCGGGGAACCAGGCAATGTACGCTACCTTCGACCGATATGGGCGGTGCTGGTGGTGGAGGCATTGAAGGAAGCAGGTGTACGACCATTTCTGTGCGATACCACCGTGCTGTATGCTTCACCACGGAAAGAGGTTGACACGTATCTGCGAGCTGCCTATCGGCATGGATTTCATCCTGATGTGGTGGGGTGTCCGGTGGTGATTGCAGGAGGTGCTGATGACGGTATCGACGTGGAAGTACCCGATCCACAGTTGTTGTCTAAGGTGTCGATGAGCCGCACCATGTGGGAAGCGGATTATTTTATTTCATTGGCACATGCCACTCTGCATTTGCAGTTTCCCATGGCAGCGTCATTGAAAAATATCGGGATGGGTTGTGTGACCAGTAAGTCAAAGCGCGCGTTACACGGTGCCAGAGGAAAAGAGACTATATATCAGAGTACCGAAGCGGCAACCCTGGATGCCGCCAAAACAATGATACATCACTTCTCCGACCGGCTGCTGGCGATTAATGTGGCTTTTGATGTCACCCCCGAGTGTGATTGTTTTAATAAAACCGATTTGCCGATCGTGCCGGATCTTGGGATCTTTATCAGTCAGGATGTGGTGGCTGCCGACAAAGCGGTACACGATAAATTAGTCCAGGCGCCCGCGTACCCCGGGTCCCAAATTGACGGGAATGGGGGAATGGAGGGGAAGGACAAATCGGAACGAGTTTACCCTCAAATTGTTACTGCCAAATTCTGGGAGGTGGTAGAAGCGGCGGGATGCGGTTCACTGGAATATCAGCTTAAAACTTTGTAAGGTCAAATCCAGTCGAATTATGATGCAAAACATCGATTTCCTGATCCACGGCGCCTGCTGGCGTGAAGTGTCGGAAACCGTGGTAAGGATGAAATTACGACCCGTGGATCCGGAACAATTGGTGGGGAAGTACCATAGGCATGCCCAGTGGAAATACTACGAAGGGGTGTTGGATTCCAAAAAGGTGGGGTTGATTATTTCTGGGATTGGAAGACGTAGGACTCGGCAAGCATTAAAGTGGATTCGGCGGATTCGGGAGCCGGAAAGGGTGGTTTCTATTGGCACTGCAGGTGCTTTGGATCCAGCAATTCCCTTAAGGGAAATTTGGATTGCCTCTTGGGTGGCGTCGTTATCCAATTTTCAAACAGAGGGTAAACATCAACTTGTAGTACCTGATGGGATTAAACCAATTTACAGCGGGGGATTGATGACTGCCGCCAGCCCGGTGCTCAGGGAATTCGTCCGGAATCAAATCCGGCAAAACACCGGAGCATCTGCGGTGGATATGGAGGGTGTGGCGGTGGCTCGCTGGGCGAAAAAACATGACTTTCCAGTCACCATCGTCAAAGTGATTACCGATTTGGCTGATGAAAGTGCGGAACGGGAATATTCGCAACAGGTGACAAACGCTTCCAAGGTCTTGTCGGACTTCTGTTATGATCTCATTATGGACTCGGATAGATTTTGGCGCGATTCGTAGGCTGAAACTCGATGCCATTGACGCTGACGATCGAACCTTCGATATCCTGCGATCCGGGGGGACCGACCTAATACCATCCCTGCAAGTTACGGGGTTGGCGCATCCCATTCTTGTTGAACCTGCCTCAAATCATCACTACCGAATCCTGAACGGCTTTCATCGATATGCAGCCGCAGTTGCTCTGGAATGGGAAGTCATCCCGGCAAGGATATTGAAGCCGAACGCTTCAACCTGGAATGCCTTTCAGCATATCTTCTGGATTAAAGCTTCCAGAAATGATCCCCATCCGGCGGAATGGGCGGGGATTGTTCGAATAGCGAAATCGTTGAATCTCCAACCGCGGTCGGCGCTAAATGACCTCTTGAAACCGATTGGCTATCCCATATCGGATCACCTGTATTCGTTGGTGCGGAAGTTGTCGGAAGTTCCGGTCGAGTTAGCCGATCACTTGCTGCAATATCCTTTAAGCTTTCGTCAGGTGGAACGGTTGGTATTGATTCCGCGGGTGGTTTTACCCAAATTGACTGTCTGGGCAGGTATCTTATGGATTCGTACCCAGGAATTGATTGAGATCGGTGAGCAATTAGCTGCCTTCGTTAGCATGTACCCTGAAAAGGAACATCAACATTGGTTTACAGATGTTGAATCAAAGATTATTGACCTCGAGTTACCGCGAGATGAAAGATTATATTTCCTCAAAACACAGTTGGATACGGCAGTGCGTCCCCAATTGCATGCTTGCCGCCGGAAAAAGCAGGAAATACATCGGCAGTTAAAGTTGCCGAAAGGGATGCAGGTTTCTTGGGATGAAAATTTAGAACGGGATGATGTTAATATCAACTTCTCTGTAACCCACCCTGATGATTTGAACAAGTTTCATCGTGCTCTAATCGATCCTAACTTCAAAGCTGGAATATATAGGCTCCTATCCCCTGATGACTGACCAAGTCATTTCACATATCCTCCTCGATCCCCGGATTCAAGACCACGCTTTTACAAAACATGTCTTGAAAGAATTCCCCAATGCCCAAATCAGTATCGTTGACACCACCAATGACGAATCGGTCACAGTTCCTTGGATTAGAAATAAACACACCCTATATTTGACCACGTTTCCCGGCTCATTTATCAAGGATTGTCCGGCAACGGGATCCCCCTATCTCTGTTGCAGATATCGAATCCTAAGCCCGGTGGTGGGCTGTCCAATCGATTGCAGCTATTGCATTCTGCAGCATTATGTGGGTCAGCAGCCGATTCGGGTGTATGTAAATTGGGAGGAGTTATTCGATCAAGTAAAGGAATACACATCGCAATATCCCACTCAATTAATCCGCATTGGGTCCGGGGAATTAGCGGATAGTTTGGCGTTGGAACCACGATTGGGGATGGTGGCGCGTTGGATCCCATTTTTCGGAACACTCCCCAATGCCGTGCTGGAATTGAAAACCAAATCAGCGGATATTGACTGGCTGGAATCGATACCAAACGGTGGTCGAACTGTCATCGGCTGGTCGCTAAATCCTCAGCATATTATTGAAACTGAAGAGCGAGGAGCTTCCCCGGCTAAAGATAGAATTTCGGCTGCGGCGAAAGCGGCAGACTGGGGATATAAGGTAGCATTTCATTTCGACCCGATTCTCTACTTCCCGGGGTGGGAATCTCAATATCAGGAACTTGTGAAGCTACTGTGTTCTAAAGTTCCTGCTAAAGCTGTAGCGTGGGTTAGCTTAGGCAGTCTCCGGTTCCCACCGCCACTGCGTGAAGTAATTTGCAAGCGATTCCCTAAAACCAAAATTCTTGAGGGGGAATGGATTCGGGGGATTGATGGGAAAACCCGCATGATTAAACCATTACGAATCAAGATGTTCCAAAAGTTGTATCAGTGGCTCATGGATGGCTGGGGTGAGGATGTCTATGTATATCTATG
>CBDVBD010000125.1:0-10215 GCA_965372135.1 uncultured bacterium
ATTTCTACATTCCGCCGATGGGCGAACGGTACGGATGTTGTGCGAGTACCTGGATCCTCAGCAGCGGTTTCGGAAAGAGGGGGTGACCGATACCATTGTGTTTTTCGGGTCGTCGCGGGCACGTTCGTTGGAAGTGACGCAGCCGGAACTGGAACGTATCGAACGGGAAATTGCACAGGGAACTCCATCGGATGAGTTAACGCACTGTTTAGAGGAAGCGAAGAGGGCGGTGCGGCTGTCCCGGTACTATGAGGATGCCAGAGAATTAGCCAAGAAAGTGACCAATTGGACAAACGGGCATTCGTCTAAGTCTCAAAAGTACGTGGTGTGTTCCGGCGGTGGACCGGGGATCATGGAAGCGGCTGACCGGGGAGCGCAGGAAGCTGGAGGGAAGAGTGTAGGTCTATGTATCAGCCTGCCTCACGAGCAGCAAGCCAATGAATATATTTCACCTAAATTGGGATTCGAGTTTCATTATTTCTTTATGCGGAAGTATTGGTTTGTGTATTTAGCCAAGGCGTTGGTGGTGTTTCCCGGCGGGTTCGGGACTTTGGATGAGATGTTCGAGGTGTTGACATTGGTGCAAACGGAAAAAGTCACCAAACCTTTGACGATTGTGCTGTATGGCAGCGAATATTGGGACGAAGTGGTCGATTTCGACACCATGATTCGATGGGGAACAATATCTGCCGATGATTTACACCTATTCCATGTGTGTGACACTCCAGATCAAGCCTTCAATACATTAGTTAAAACCCTCAAAAACAATCAAAGCAATCAAAATTCCACGTTATGACCTCTACCATTCGACAAGCGTTAATTATCGTAATTATTTCTGCGGTGATCGGCGGATTCTTGAATCTGATTCGCGCTGACCGGGTTCCTTGGATTTCGACTCAGGTGTCGCTCATGTTCATAGATCCTGTAAACCCGGTGTCTTCAGATTCGCTCAAGAATATGCTCCTTCCCTACCCCAGGGGTATTTTGATGAATGGATTGCAGGAAACCATTGGGAAAGAGGGAGTCATTATCGATTCCCGGTTACCGGAATACTACCAGGAGGGGCATATCGCCGGGGCGATTAATATTCCGTTTGAAGAAATTGACGGCTATGTGACGAAGCTTACGGAGATTCCCCAGGACACCATGGTGGTGGTATATTGCGATGGCGGTGATTGTGAGATATCGTTCGATTTGGCGATGTTTATGATCGATATTGGGTATTTAGGGGTCTATGTTTATGAAGGGGGTTGGGAGGAATGGTCGGCTGCGGCGCTTCCGGTTACATTGGGGGATCAGCCATGAGCAATAACATCAAACTACCGGTGGTTCTGCGTGTTGTCATCGTAGCAGTGTTTTATATTTGTATCCTGGGGATAGTGCATGGTTTTGCCAGTATTTCTTATCGTCCTGTAGTGTTGTTGTGGCCCCTGGTGGCAGTATATGATGTGTGCCGAATTTTGATATCCATTGCCGATTGGACACCGGAATTGGTGCATAAGGGATTGGGGGCTCTGGTGTTGGTTGCTGTTTGGTTTGTGTTGTCGATTTTTGCTGCCGGACGGATAAGTCTGATCCGCATGATGGGCATTGTGTTGGGATTAATTTTTATCTATTCCGCCGTTCCTAAGATTCTTGAGGTGGAATATTTCGCGCGGGCGGTTCGCAATTATCGGATTCTGCCGGTGTGGAGCCATAACATTGTGGCGTTATGGATGCCGTGGATGGAGCTGATCGCCGGGTTCTGCCTGGTGTTCAAAGTCTGGGAACGGGGCGGCGCCACGTTGATTCTTGGAATGATGGTGATATTCCTGATTGCGGTGATTTCGGCGGTACTCCGTGGTTTGGATATCGACTGCGGCTGTTTTGGTCGCACCGCATCTCAGTTGGCACGAGCACAAAAAGTTGGATATCAGAAAATTGCCGAAAATCTAGCCATGACCGTCACCGCTATCTTAATTCTCCTTCCTGTTAATCTGTATACTCGTTCAAAGCGGTAACCAGATTCTAAGAAAACTTCAACTAAGCAGTATACACGGTGTCATCAGACAATGAACAAGACATAACTATCAGATTTTCCTTGAAATGTATCAGATGAATCCGTATATTGTGGATGAAATACTTTCACAAGTATTTCTTTACTTCATTCAATCCAAAGCAAAATAATTGAAGGGAGTCGAAATGGAAATGTTGTATGACTTTTTAAAAGTTCTCCATGTCATCAGTTTCGTGTTTATGTCCCTACCCCTGTTCAATCTCATTGTTGTCAATGAACGTGCCCGATTGGGATCCGATTTCAACTACCCGGCTGATAGATACATGGAGAATATCCTTAAAGGCGGTGCTCCACGTTGTTTTGTATTTCAGGCAACGGTTACTGTTACTGGCGTTTTACTTTTGATTCTGGGACCGCTTGGGATTGAAGCACTCTGGGGTAATTGGATAATATTAACTAAAACATTACTTCTCATTGTTTTAGTCTCTATGCTTTTCAATGTTCATCTCAATATACAACCTCGCATTGAAGCGCTTATTGCGGAATTGGATCCGGATAAACCTGCACCGGATGAGTTAATTGCAAAATTAAAGCCATTGCGCGTACGTCGCAAAAAGATGGCATCGATTTGTCTTTTCATTGTGCTTACCATGATTGTGTTGGGGCTTCAGGTTTATTATTCCTTCTTGCCGCTTCTTACCGTTATTCTAATTGCACTTTGTGCACTATTTGCCTGGAGAGCATATAATAGGGGTGTTCCAACAGGATGGTTCTAATCGATAAAGCTCTAATGCGGATTAAGTATTAGAGTTCATTATGGCTTCCTTGGTACGGGTGAGGATAACGGAAGATTACGGTACGTGATCGTTGAATATTGATAAAGTGATAGTGAATGATGAAATTTGGTAGTCAATCAGAAGCAGGAAAAATCCAGAGTATTTTGCTGAAACACCCGAAGGATGCTTTCATTTTTCAGTCAAATATTGACCATCAATGGAAGGATCTTAATTATTCGGGATGTCCTGATTACGAAAAAGCGCTGGTAGAGTGTAGGGAATTTGTTAGCTTGCTGGAATCGGAAATACCTGAAGTGCTCTACCTTCCTGAGGATAACACTACCAGTTTAGACAGCATCTATGTGCGGGATTCGATGGTTGTCACCAAACAAGGGGTAGTTTTATGTAATATGGGTAAAGAATTGCGGCGAGGGGAGCCAGCTGCTGCAGGGCGTTATTTAGAGCAGCTTGGGATACCGGTATTGGGTGCTATTACCGGCAAAGGTCGATTGGAAGGGGGTGATGTCATTTGGTTGGACGGGGATACCCTGATCGTAGGGGAAGGTTACCGCACCAATGCTGAAGGGATTCGGCAATTAAGGGAACTAACTGCCCCGTTCAGTACTAAGCTGATCGTGGTACCTTTGCCCCGTTGGCGAGGACCAGAGGATGTATTCCACCTCATGTCGATTATCAGTCCGGTGGATGTTGATTTGGCTGTGGTGTATTCTAAATTGCTGCCGATACCGTTTTACGAAATGCTGATTGAACGCGGGATTCAGTTGTTGGATGTTCCTGATGCGGAATTCGTAACAATGGGATGTAATGTACTTGCAATCGCCCCGCGCAGATGTATCGTGCTTTCCGGAAATCCTGAAACTAAGAAGAAACTAGAAGATGCCGGTGCTGATGTTTTCGTATATGTAGGCAGGGAAATATCACACAAAGGCGCAGGGGGTCCGACTTGTCTTACCAGACCGCTTCAGCGTTTATAGGAATCGATAAACCCGATTGTTGTGATAATAAGGAAACACACTACTATAACTATAAACTGTCATTTGCAGTGGTGATTTTATAATTTATTTCGATTCCTTTCTGTTTTAGCCTCCCTTTACATTATTTAATTCCGATATATTTTCACGGACGGTCACTACGCTGGGGTGATCATCGCCCAGCACGGATTCCAATATTTCCAACGCTCGGAAGAAGAGTGGTATAGCTTCATCGATTTTGCCCTGATTGTTCAGCAGAACTGCCAAGCTGTTTAGTGTGTGCGCCACATCCAGATGATTTTTCCCTAACGCCCGTTCTTGGATGATCAAAGCCCGGTGATATAATGGCTCTGCCTGCTCGAATTTCCCTTGAGATTTGTATAGATCTGCCAGGTTATTCAAGGTGGATGCAACAAGCGGATGTTCGGTGCCGAGTGCCTTTTCCCGGATTTCCACCGCCCGTTGGAACAACGGTTCTGCTTGAGCTGTTTTCCCCAGGTCCCGGTACAGTACCCCTAAGTTATTCAAATCGCGCGCCACATCGGGATGTTGGTGTCCCAAGACCTTTTCATCGATCTTTAATGCCCGCTTGTACAGTGGTTCTGCTTCCGGAAACCTACCCATATCGCGATATAATTCTCCCAAGTTATTTAAATCACGTGCCACATCCGGGTGAGTTTCGCTTAGTGTTTTTTCGTCGAGTGCCAATGCTTGGGTTAACAAGGGTTCCGCAGCAGAATATTTCTCTTGTTTGTGATAGAGAACGGCTAAGTTATTCATTAACGTTGCCATTGCAGGGTGACTGTCGTCTGCTGACTGCTCTATTATGTCCAGGGCTCGCTTGAAAAGCAGTTCCGCTAAGGTATAATTTCCCAAAGTGTTATACAGGGCTCCCAGGCGGCTAAGTGACAGCGCTATGTCAGGATGTTCTTTGCCCAGAGTATTTTCCCGTACTGTAAGTGCTTGGAGGAGTAGGGGTTCCGCTTTGGCAAATATTCCCTGGTTATAGTATGCCGACCCAAGCAGTGTCAACGCTTCCACCACCTCGGATCCATTCGCTCCCAGAGCACGTACTTGAATGTTCAGCAGTCGTTGGAAGATGGGGATAGCTTCCGAAAAAGCCCCCTGCTTGGAATACAGATTTCCCAAGTTCCTAAGTGATTGCACAACTTCCGGATGTTTCTTTCCATTGACCTTTTCTTGTATTTTCAAGGCACGTTGGAACATCGGTTCCGCTTTGTCTAATTCCCTCTTTTTAACGTATATTATTCCCAATAGATTCAGCGATAGAGCTACTTCCTGATGGACGGGACCGAACACCTTTTCACGAATTTTCAATGCCCGTTCATAGAATGGTTCCACACGATCGGAATATCCTTGATTGCTGTAAAATTCCGCTAAGTTACACAAGGCTACCGCCACATCGGGGTGGCTTTTACCTTTAGCTTTTTCATTAATAGCTAAAGCGCGTTGATACAATGACTCCGCTTTCTTAAGTACACCCATATCGTTATAGAGCACCGCCAGCTTATTTAAGTCAGAAGCTACTATGGGGTGATTCCGACCGTAGATTTTCTCGTCGATTTTCAACCCTCGCCGGTACAAGGGCAGTGCATCCTCTAACCTCCCCTGAGTATGGTAAAATAATGCCAGCTGGGTAAGCGACACGGCGACATTTTGGTGTTTGGGTCCATAGGTGTCTTCAGCTATAGCCAGTGCGTCTTCTGCGACTTTGGTGCATTCCAGAAGTTGGTTTGACTGGTACAGAGTTTCTGCGTGGTCACTGAGCTCCTGCCAAAGCGTTTCCTGGGCGGTACTGCAGACAACCGACGCTAAAATTAAACCGGCAATTATCAATATGTTCGATGCTTTTCTCAAGGCTATTTCCAACTATAATCCGGATTGTAATAGTTCAATGCTATTATTATTATCGGCATAAAAACCATTTTTTTGATGATTATCGAGTCGATGGAATTGGAAATTGCAGAGTTATTCTGTTTCTGCGGAAGGACATAGTTCGGTAAGTGGGCAATGGCTGCATTTCGGTTTGCGGGCGTTACAGATTTGCCGTCCGTGGAGGATTAGTTGGTGGCTGAAGTCGATCCAATGTCCCTTTGGGACGATTTTCATCAGGTCCTGTTCGATCTTATCAGGATTGGATTTTTCGGACAATCCAAGGCGGTTAGACAATCTTCTGACGTGAGTATCTACCACAATACCGCTTTCGATGTGGAAGGCGTTCCCCAGGATTACATTGGCGGTTTTCCGACCAATTCCCGGCAGCGTGATCAAGGCTTCCATTGAATCCGGCACCTGTCCTTGATGTTTTTCAAACATTGCGGAAGCGCATGCCTGCAGCGACTTCGCTTTGTTTCGGAAAAAGCCGGTGGAGTGGATGGCTTCTTCGATGTCTTCGCGTGGTGCTTTTGCTAATGCTTTCGGGTCAGGATATTTTAGGAAAAACGCGGGCGTAACCAGGTTTACTCGTACGTCAGTGCATTGGGCGGATAGGATGGTTGCCACTAAAAGCTGGTAGGCGTTTTGATGGTTCAAGGCGCATTTTGGTTTGGGGTATGTCCGGTTTAACTGGTCCAGGATGGGATCAATCCGTTGTTCGGCGGGATTGTTTCGGGACATTATTCTTGAAGTAGTTTTTTATGTTATTCCAGGTTCAGTCTTTGGTTTTGCCTTGGGTTTTGCTTTAGCAGGTTCTTCGGATAGTTGATGGAATATTCGAGTGAGGTATATCCCAAGGAGTTCCCGGTTCAAATTGCGGTGCAGGAAACGTCCCTGGTGCGCCAAGGATATTTTCCCGGTTTCTTCGGAAACGACCACAGCGGCGCAATCGGATTCTTCGGTAATGCCTAAAGCGGCGCGATGGCGCATCCCCATGGTGGTTTCCACATTGGGGTTCTGGGTCAAGGGGAGGATGCACCGGGCTGCTTCCACCATTTCGTTGACGATGACTACAGCGCCGTCGTGTAGTGGCGACCGAGGGAAAAAGATGCTCACCAGCAATTCCGACGTTACCTGTGCTTGCAGCATAATCCCGGTTTCCACTACACCCTTGATGCCGGTGTCACCCTGGATGACGAATAGTGCGCCATAACGTTTTTCAGACAGTTCTTCCGCAGCTTTGCATACCGACACCAGCATTGTGGATACCTGTTCCATTTTCAGGAATCGCCGTACCAATTTGGATTGTCCCATTTGGATCAACAGCCTGCGTAGTTCGGGTTGGAACAGGATCACGAACGCGATAACCCATACTGTGGCGATGTTTTGGATGATCCAGCTCATGCCTTTCATCTCCAGCACTTGCGCCAGGAATGCGACGATGAAGATGATAATCAGCCCGGTAAACATCTGGCTGGCACGGGTGCCGCGCATGATTTTATAGAGCATGTAGAAGACGTAATATACCGCTACGACATCCAGGATGTCGATGATGGTAATGGGGAGAAAACCGATGTGGAATAAGACCATAATTCAACCGGGAAATTGTTTTAAGTAAAAGGGCTCAAGTTCAGGATCTGCAGGGGTCAAACCACGATTGATTGCTTGCACCGCCCACCGGGCAATTGCCGATGCCTTAGGGAGGTAGGCGTCATTTTCGATGATTTCCTGGTTCGGTGATAACAGGAACAGCAAGTCATTCTTGAGATTCATGGCGCCTTCACCCCAGATCCACGCCGGTTCGGTTACACGTTCCGCCAGGGATTCGGCATCTGCGGAGAAGGGAGGTGACAGCTCCCGAATGCCCTCGGATGACCATTTGTACAAGGCGGCATAACATTCCTGATTGCGCGCCAGCGTGGTGGGGCAAAGCAACTTATCCGAGATTGCCATACTACACGCCATGGCTTCCAATGTCGGCACTGCCCATAACGGAATGTTCAGCGCTACACACAACCCTTTCGCCACCGACATGCCTACACGCAATCCGGTGAATGACCCCGGTCCTGTGGATACTGCAATGCCGGACAATTGGTCAACGGATATGTTCAACTCCTTTAACCAATGATCGATCCAGTGCGCCAAGCGGTCACGATATTTTGGAGACAGGTGTGTGGTGACTTCGCTTATTAAGGTGTTATCCTGAAGCAGTGCGAATGATGTATTAGCGCCGGATGTTTCAAGCGCAAGCAGATATTTGGTCGTCTGTGGTGTGTTCTTATCAGGCATTTCCTAAATTTTTGTATGTTATATGTCGTTGGCAATTGGGATCATCACCCCAGGACAGGTTGATTTGATGATGTTTTTGGGGCAGGATATCCGCTATTTTTTCCGCCCATTCGATGACCGCAATCCACTGTCCGTTCAAGTATTCATCAAATCCCAATGCCAGGAAATCGTTTGTGTTGTTTAATCGATATAGGTCTATATGTACTGCCGGTGTGGGAGTCTGATACTCCCGCGCCATGATAAATGACGGGCTTGATACTGGTTCTTGAATGCCCACGCCCTTTAATATCCCCTGCGTCAAGACGGTTTTCCCGGCTCCTAAATCCCCAATCAGAGCAACGATATCCCCGGGAGATAGGCGTTTTGCTAATGCTTGTCCCCATTGACGGGTTTCGTCAGCATCAAGAGTTGTAATGATGTCTTTCATTCGGATAATTGAACACGTTAGTAGAGAACCGGAGTCATTTTAAAAGCACGAATTTCTTTACTTGCTTGAATCTTCCGACTTCCATTCTGCAAAGATATATCCCTGACTTTAAATCCCTAGCATTCCAGATCTGAGAATAGGGTCCTGGCTCGATTATGCAATCCAAAACAGTCGCAACCTGTTGTCCCATAATATTGAAAACGGTCAGCCGAACTCGTCCGGTCACTGGCACCTCGTAAAAGATGGTGGTGGTAGAGTTAAAGGGATTAGGATATGCAGGATGCAGTGAAAAGCTTCCGGGAGGTTCAATCTTCTCAGAAATCAGCACATGAAGCGCCTGTGAACAGTTGAAAATCTCTAAATAACGTTGGTCTGCAACATAGACATAACTACCAGAGGCTGCCACCTCCAAGGCTAAACCTGGAGTATCATAATAACCCACTTCCACTGGATTGGCAGGATTAGCTACGTTAACCACTCTAAGGCCAGCATGGAAATCCGCCACATACAAGTAGCTGCCGGATACAGCCACGCCGTAGGAAGCACTTGGCGTGTCATAATACCCCACTTCTACCGGATTGGTAGGATTAGCTACATTCAACACACGGAAACCTGCAGACTCATCTGCTACATAAACGTAGTTACCGGCAACCGCCACGTCCCTTACATAACGTGGGGTATCATAATAACCCACCTCTACCGGGTAGGCGGGATCGCATATGTTCACTACTCGAAGACCAGAATCGTCATCCGCCACATAAGCGTAGCTGCCGGATATCGCTGCCTCCCTGGCGTAACCTGGTGTATTACAATAACCCACCTCTACTGGATTGGCAGGGTTAGTAACATCCACTATTCGAAGCCCTTCAGACCCATCCGCCACATATGCAAAGCTGCCGGATACCGTCACGCCACTGGCATAACCTTGGGTATCATAATACCCCACCTCTATTGGATTGGTGGGATTAGCCACGTTCACCACCCGAAGACCCGAATCCCCATCTGCTACATAGGCGTAGTTTCCAAACACCGCGATCCCATACGCCTGCCCTGGTGTATCATAGTATCCAGTCTCAAAGGGATTAGAGGGATTAACCACGTTCACTACCCGAAGACCCGCAATCGCATCCACCACATAGGAATAACCGCCGGATACCGCCATATCTTGGACAACACCTTGCGCATTGTAATACCCCACCACCACTGGATTGGCGGGATTAGTCACATTCACAACCCGAAAGCCCGCATACCCACCCGCCACATAGGCGTAGTTTCTGGTTACAGTCACGCCACAGGTTTCACCTGAGGTATAATAATGACCCACCTCTACTGGATTGGCGGGATTAGCCACGTTCACCACCCGAAGACCACCATCTAGATCTGCCACATAGGCGTAGCTGCCGGATACCGCCACGTCCAAAGCATAGCCAGGGGAATCACAATGACCGACCAATACTGGGTTGGCGGGATTAGCCACGTTTACTACCAGAAGACCCGCTTCCTCATTTGCTACATAGGCATAGCTGCCGGATACTGCCACCCCATCGGCAAAACGTGGAGTATCATAACACCCCACCTCTACGGGATTGGCGGGATTAGCTACGTTCACCACACGAAGCCCGCAATCTTTATCCGCCACATAAGCGTAACTGCCGGATACCGCCACGCCCCTGGCTTCACCCGGGGTATCATAATGACCCACTTCTACTGGATTGCCGGGAATAGACACGTTCACTACACGAAGACCCGCTTCATGGTCAGCCACATAAGCGTAGCTGCCAGATACAACTACATCATTAGCACGACCTGGGGTATCATAATACCCCACTTCTACTGGAT
>CBDVBD010000126.1:0-10203 GCA_965372135.1 uncultured bacterium
CAGTCAGGAAGGGTTGAAGAAGAATACGGAAGTCCGCAGCCGGGGGATTAATTCGGCGAATTTCTATGTGCTGCGGAAGAATCGGATGCCCTCGATTTTGTTAGAGGTGGCGTTTATTTCCAATCCGGAAGAGGAAGCGATGCTAAAGCGACCGGAATTCTTGCAGGTTACGGTTGCGCATTTGACGAATCAGTTGTTGGCGATATCATAGGGGACTCAAGGTTGCGAAATTATCTTATATGGTTGGTGATGGTTTTGATGGGGGTTTCCGGGGCTTCTGGTTGGGCTCAGAATGCCGATGATCTGGTGTTTCAGGCGGCGGCATTGCATTTTCAGGGGGAGTTGGATCAGGCGATAACAGTGTTTCAGAATGCGCTGCTGTACGATCCCAACCATACCTACGCTCACAGCCAATTAGGGATTCTCTATATCAAGAAGGATCGGTTTGACGACGCATTCAAGGAATTTCAGTTCGTGCTGGAGCGGGAGCCCCAGAACACGTATGCGCGGCGGTGGCTTGGATTGCTTTACCTGCAACAAGAAAAGCTGGCGAAGGCGTTAGAGCAGTTTCAGAAGGCGTTGCAAGTTGATCCTTACGATGCGGATTCGCACTATTTCGTGGGAGCGATTTACAACATGCAGCACAACCCCCGGAAGGCGATTGGGGCGCTGAAAGCGTCCCGGGATGCGGATTCCGACGAGCCGGATACCCATTTTCGATTGGGGCTGGCGTTTCATTCGGCGGGGATGTTGAAGAATGCGCTATTGGAATATCAGCGGACGCTGGAGATGAATCCGAAACATACCAAAGCGATCAGCCAGGTCGGGTGGATTTATTATAATCAGGGGGATATGGACGAAGCGCTGAAACAGTGGCATAAAATGCTGAGTATCAATCCCAAAGACAGCGAGGCGTTGTTCAACATCACTAAGGCGCATAACGATCGTGCTTGGGAGTTGTTCGAAAACGGGGATACCGCCGGTGCGCTGAAGGAGTGGCGGGAAACGTTAAAGATGCATTCAAAAAACAAGGCGGCAAAGTACTACGTGGGTAAGTATGGAAATTAAGATTGGAAAGTCTTTGAAAACAGTGCTGTTAATGGTAGCCCTGCTTGGGGCTTTTTTTCTGTGGGTGGGGGAGTTGTCAACCCAGAGTCTGGATGAGGTTCGGTACCAGCGGGCATTGGATCAGATACGGGCTGGGCAGTATTTGGAGGCGGCGGAAACGTACAAGATGATACTGGAAACCAGTACAGACCGGGGATTTCGGGCTAAGGTACTGGAATTGTTGGGGGATTTGTATGCGTTGTATTTGGATTTGCCTGACTTGGCAGTGGAAGCGTATGAAACTGAGATTCGGGAGTATCCGGATCTGGGGTGGGTGGTGGATGCCACTTTTAATTTAGGGATGATTAATTATGAAGCGGGGGAATGGCAGGAGGCTCAGGAAAGATTTCGGGAAGTGCTGCGACTGGATCCGCACAGTGCGCGGGCTTTTACGGCTCAGACATTATTGGAGAAGGCGGAAGAGTATCTATTGAATCCGGAATCCGCACCGGAACCAACACCGACTCCAGAGCTGGTGGATGTGGTATCACAGCAGATCAGAGTGCTGGTGGTGGATTTTTCCACCGATGTGACAGTTACAGCGGATTCGCAGATTCGGGTGGAAGAGCACCGCGGCGGTGCTGGCAATGGAGGACAGCAGGTGCGGATTAATACTACCGGAGGGCAATTCTATGTCGCTGGAAAGCCCATCTCCGGTAGCACCGTGACGTTAAGCTGTCCGGATCAGTCGTTGACGGTTGCTGGGAGAAGGTTCCGGGGGGAATTCCGGGTAGAGAAAAAGGATCGGGGATTCATTATTGTTAATCAGCTGCCGTTGGAGGAATATCTGCGGGGGGTGATTCCCAAGGAGATGCCGGCGTCGTGGTCGATTGAGGCGTTGAAGGCGCAAGCGGTGGCGGCACGGACCTATGCGCTGTTCCAGATCGACAAGCATCGAGACGAGCAATGGGACGTGATGGCGACGGTGATGTCTCAAGTGTACGGGGGACGGGATGCGGAAACCCCCAGTACCGACCGGGCGGTGCGGGAAACAGCGGGGCAGATATTGACATTTAACGATCGTCCTATTTTGGCGTATTTTCATGCAAGTTCTGGGGGGTATACGGAATCCACCGAAGAGGTGTGGGGGACGAGATTGCCCTATTTGGAAGCGGTACTGGATCCATATTCCAACGGGAATCCCACGGACAATTGGGAAGCAACGTTTACCCAGGATCAGGTTAATCTGGCGCTGGTTTCAGAAGGGATTACCGGAGTGACGGATATTGCATCTGCGGCATACAGCCATACCGGCAGGGTGACCCGAATCCGGTTTCAGACGGCTTCCGGCGCTAAGGTGATGCCGGCAAATACCACCCGGCTGCGGTTGGGTTCGACGGTGATGAAGAGTACCTGGTGGGAAGTGAATCGTGATGGTGAACAGTGGCATTTCCGGGGGAAAGGGTATGGACACGGGGTAGGGATGTCGCAGTGGGGAGCTAAGGGACTGGCGAATGAAGGGCGTAATTACTTACAAATATTGCAGTTTTACTATCCGTTGTGTCAGGTTTCTGGGTAATAGTGAATTAGAAATAAAAAAATGCACTTCTCACCGTGTTTACCATATGGAACTGTAAGGTTTGATTTGTAGTTGAAGTATAATAGGGATTTAGTTCGATCATAAGCATTGAGGATAAATTATGGCTGACAATAAAATTCCAAGTCAAAAGGAACTTCAAGAAGAGATTCGGGAATTCCTGGAGCAGAAGTACGGCGCTCGCGTAACGTTTCCGGAAACAGAATTCGGAAAGCCCAAGGACGGGGAGAAAACCACCGAAAAGGTGGAGGGTATCCAGTTTGATATCAAGCCCCAAGAATTGGAAGCGTACTTGAACGAGTACGTGGTGCACCAGGCGAAGGCGGTGGAAATCCTGTCGACCAAGATATGTACTCATTTCAATCGGATGGCATATGAGCGCAGCCATCCGGATGTGGAAACGATTGTGGGGAATATCAAGAGCAATATTCTCCTGATTGGTCCAACCGGTGTGGGTAAGACGTATATTATCAAATTGATTGCGGCTAAGCTTGGTGTGCCGTTTGTGAAGGGGGATGCCACCAAATTCAGCGAAACCGGATACGTGGGGGGCGATGTGGACGATTTGGTGCGGGATATGGTTCGGGAAGCGAAGGGGGATACCAAGCTGGCGGAATATGGGATTATTTATCTCGATGAAGTGGATAAGATTGCCGCCAGCGGGCATTTGACGGGACCGGACGTCAGTCGGTCCGGAGTGCAACGTGCGTTGTTGAAGTTGATGGAGGAAACCGAGGTCGAGCTTCGAGTGCCCCACGATATTGCGGCGCAGATGGAAGCGATGATGGAGGCACAGCGTACCGGGAAGTTGGAACGGGAAAAGGTCAATACCAGGAACATTTTGTTCGTGATGTCGGGGGCGTTTCAGGGATTAGATGATATTGTACGGCGGCGGCTCAGGAAAGGAAATATGGGGTTCGGTCACGATGAGGGCGGCAGGAGGATTCCCCAGACTACCGATGATATTATTGCGCAGGTGGCGACGGAAGATTTGTTGGAATATGGGTTTGAGTCGGAATTCATCGGACGGCTGCCGGTGATTGCGCTGTTACGGGATTTGAGTGCCCAGGGATTGTTCGATATCCTAAAGAACCCGAAGAATGCCGTGGTCCAGGGGAAGATTCGGGATTTTAAGGCCTATGGAATTGCGCTTGAGTTTGAGGAGGATGCGTTCAAGTTGATGGCGGAACAGGCACATTCGGAACAGACAGGGGCACGAGGGTTGGTTCGGGTGTGCGAACGAGCGTTAATTCCATTTGAGAAGGCGCTGCCTTCTACGGATATCAAGGAATTAACCGTGACACGAGCTGTGGTGGAACATCCGGAACGGGAACTTCGAAGTTTGGTGTTCCAAAATGATATTCGCAGTTTCCAGCGGGATTTTTTAACCAAGACCCAGATTGTATTGGAATTTTCGCCGGAAGTGCAGGAAACATTGGACGAAATCACCCGTGGGTCTGATTTGCGTGCCAAGACTTGGTTGGAAGATAAGTTTAAGAATTATGAGTACGGATTGAAGCTTGCCAATTTGGAGCAGTTGAGAATTACCCCAGTGGTGTTGAAAGATCCGGATCAATATTTGGAAAAACTGATCAAGAAATCAAGTAAGAAAAAATAGGGGATAATCATGTTCAACATTTACCGCACCCACTAAGAAACGGACGAAGCGGAGTTTTTACAAGGCTCCTGTTTCGATCCGCAGTTTTTTCTGCGGGAGTTTCTTGCTTCATACCTGTAGTAAAACTTCCCTAATTCTAATCAGAAAATTAACAGAGAAATACGTTATGGAAATTCGATCAATTACCAAAGAGGAATACGATGAATTCCGTCGTATTTGTAAGTATGCTTTTTCGGTTGAGCCTGAAGTCATACCATATTGGCTCCCGGATGATTTGGATATGTCCTGGACTAAAGCGGTGTTTGATGGTGGGAAGATGGTCAGCGTCACCCAACTAATGCCTTTTAAGGTATTTTTCGGTGATGCTTTAATCCCCATGGGTGGATTTTCCGGGGTGGCTACCCCTCCGGAATATCGTAGGAAGAGTTATGTGCGGAAGCTGTTGTTCGCTTGTCTGGAGAATATGCGTGATAATAAAGTCCCGTTGTCGTACCTGTATCCTTTTGAATTTTCCTATTACCGGAAGTTTGGGTGGGAACAGGCGTCGGTGTTTCAGCAATTGAAGTTTTCGCCTTCTGTGTTTCATGGGATCGATGAAGTGAAGGGTACCTTAGAACAACAGGACCCAGAAGACAGCGATGACCTGAATGCGGTCTATGAGGCTTTTGTGAAAATATATACTTCGGCTTGTCAACGGGATAAGAAATATTGGAAGATGATACTGACCCCTCCAAAGAGGGATCGTCATGTATATTTGTGGCGGGATTCCACGGATGATCCTCGCGGGTATATCATTTTCGATAATGAAAAGAAACCTGATGCAGAATGGGAATATAATATGGTGACACGCGAGTGGGCGGCTTTGGATGGGGAAGCGCGGTTGGGGATATTTCGATTTTTACGCGATCATGATTCGCAAATAAATGAGATTTCGCTTCGTACCGCGCCGGGAGTGCCGGTGAGACCATATATGAACGATCCGCGGTGTAAGTACGATTTGGAACCGGGCTGTATGGGAAGGATTGTGGATGTGAAGCAGGCGTTTGAAGCCAAAGTGTACCCACCCAGTTTAGCGGGGCAAGTGCGAATTGGACTGAAGGATGAATTTGCCCCATGGAACGACGGGGCATTTACTTTGAAGATCGAAGGTGGGAAAGCAGTGGTTACCCCAGGGACGGCTGAAGTGGATTTTACTATCGATATCAAGTGTTTGTCGGCGATTTATATTGGGTTTATAACGCTGGAAGAGGCACATGATTTGGGGAAGATTCAGGATATTTCGATGGCGGATGTCAAGAAATTATCTCCACTTTTTGTTGAACGTACTCCGTATTTGATCAATTTCTTTTAAGGATTACATGGATAACGACATACGGTTACTTTATGGTGATGTGTCCTGGATATGGCCGATTACATCGCCGCCGGAACATTATGTGGAAGAAGCCACATTGTATCTGGATTATTTGCAGTTGTTCGCCAAGATTCCGGTGAGGACACTTCTGGATCTGGGATGCGGGGGTGGGCACAATGATTGGACTTTGAAGAAGGAAGTGGATGTTACCGGCGTTGATATTTCCCAGGATATGCTGACGTTGGCGCAGAAGTTGAATCCGGAATGCCGGTATTTGGAGGGGGATATGCGGACAGTGAGGCTTGAGGACAAGTTCGATGCAGTGCTGCTGCATGATTCGGTGAATTATATGTTAACGTCGGAGGATTTGCAAGCGGCGTTCGCCACTTGTTATTATCATTTGAAGCCCGGTGGGACGATGTTGACCGTGGTGGAGCAAACGCCTAACAAGTTCAAGCAGCACCGGATCAAACATTCCACTGAATCGAAGGGCGATGTGGAAGTCACGTTCATTGAACACTATTACGATCCTGATCCTGCAGACACTATTTACGAATCGACATTTATTTATTTGATTCGTAAGGCGGAGAAGTTGGAAAGCCATATCGATCGGCATTTGTGCGGGATGTTTCCATTGGAATCGTGGATTCAGTGGATGGGGGACGCGGGATTCGAAGTTCACCAGAGACCGTTTACTCATTCCACCTTCGCCGAGGGGGAATGTGATCCGATGTTGATTGGTGTGAAGCCGGATTGATGTTACATAATCTCCATATAGATTTTATCTATGGATAAATTAGAAGACACGTAATCTTTTTAGCGATCAATACTTTGGAGTGAGTTTATGGATTTTGAAATATATTGCGATGAAAGTGCCCAGGATCTATTCAAGGGTACTAGTCAAGACGGAATCTATACCCTGATAGGTGGAGTGTGGATTAAGGCAGAAGATCGGAAGATACACAAAGCTGCGATTAATCAGTTACGTGAACGACATAATCTGCATGGAGAGTTTAAGTGGAAGAGAGTCAGTAATTCCCGATTGGATTTTTATTTGGATATTGTCAAATGGTTTTTTGAAAGCGAGA
Organism: uncultured bacterium; assembly: GCA_965372135.1. Taxonomy (GTDB): domain Bacteria; phylum Electryoneota; class RPQS01; order CBDVBD01; family CBDVBD01; genus CBDVBD01. The sequence continues at coordinate 6,702 of CBDVBD010000126.1, forward strand.
TTAGATTTCGGACTTTGATATTAAGGGCAGAAGAGCTAAACGCAGTAAAATTTCATAATAGCGATCATGAATTGATGTATTACAAATTCTACTATCAGCTACTCCATCATTGGATTCTGGATTTTAATAGCTATAAAATTTTCGTTGACACAAAAACTAACCGTCTTCATAACAGATTAGGAGTGTTGCAAAAATGCTTAAATAACAGCAATTTAACATCAACTGCGACAGTGCAAGCGTTGCCATCAAACCAATTGGATTTGATTCAGGTTGCCGATGTTTTGATTGGTGCGGTCAGCTACAAGTTTCATAAAAGAGATACTAGTCAGGCTAAACTTCAAATAATTAACCAAATTGAAACCTGTTGGAATAGGGAAATTCAGCCAACGACAAAAAGCGAGGAGAAGTTCAATATCTTTAGATTTCGTTCAGAAGGGGGTTGGTGATGAGTTTGCCTCCTTTGCTTAATCTTGCAGATGAGAATGAGTATAGAAATCATTTTTATAAATCCTATGTACAGGCTAGTCCAGTGATAACTTTTGATAGTATTTCGGTAAGATTTTTTAAGCATAACTTCGCACATTCCTTCTATATCGAATCTGATCGCGGATCTGGGATAAAAGACCAATTCTCATTTCAAAGAGCCAAGCGGATGGATTGGATAAAGGCTGTCTTGGGGGATAGTACGGTTGAACTTTATCGAAGAATAATGCCAAATAAATCCATAAGACGTATCGCTTTAGTAGGTGTTGAAAGGTATGCAGTTATCATCCAAATAGATAGGGACGGAAAGCGAGCTAACTTTGTGACCTCTTATGTAGTAAGTGATAATCGGGTTATTCAGAAAGTGCGAAGTAATCCAAAGTGGAGATAAAAAATCGCCGCTGATACGGTTCAGCGGCGGAAACCTTTGTGGGTCCCTAACTTTTAGTAAAGGACAACATAATATACACAAGAAACTGACAAATGTCAACATTTATTATGAGTTTCGTAATTATTTTCAAAGCTCTTACAGATAACACCAATAACAAGCATTGAAATAATTAAAAATTAGGATATTGTGATTAGGTTTATTCATACAGGAAAGGAATAATTACAGCTATGCATCATCACGGAAATGGGTGTTCTAACGACTTGGTGCGAGGATTGTTTACGCTGATTCCATCGGAATCGAAGCTGTTGATTGCCAAGGGAGTGGCGGCACTGTCGGAAGTGCAGCATGCGATGAAACATGGGCGGCTGGTGATCGGATTGGGGTCAACCAATGGGTACATCATCCGGGAATTATTGGGGAAGGATGTGGATGCGGAACACCATGTGGCTGGTTGGATTACCGGCGGGGAGCTGCAGGTGCAGAATCGGGAGACACGACCTAAAGGTACGGTTCTGATTAATGGGGAATCGGTAGAAATGGATGCGGAAGACGCGGTGCAGGATTTCGGCGCTGACGATGTGGTGATTAAAGGCGCCAATGCATTGGATGTGTCAGGAGTGGCGGGGGTGTTGTTGGCGTCGCCGGTGGGTGGTACGGTGGGAAAGGTGTTGGGAGTGTTGGCGGCACGAGGATCGCATTTGATTATTGCGGTGGGATTGGAGAAATTGATACCGTCGGTAGATCGGGCAGTTGAGATGTTGGGGATCGAGCGATTGGATGATACGATTGGAAAACCTTGCGGCATGATGCCGGTGACGTTCGGGCGGGTGATTACGGAATTAGATGCGTTGGATATTTTGTTTGAAGTGGATGCGGTGCATGTGGCGTCTGGGGGATTGAAGGGGTCGGAAGGGGCGGTGACGATTGCTGTGGAAGGGGAAAAGGAACAGGTGGAGCAGGTGATGAATCTGATTCGGGCGATTAAGGAGGGATAGCAGTGTCCCAGGATGATATGTTTGAAAAGAATTCCACGAAGGATTCCAAGCAGGAATTGGATGCGCCGTTGGCGGACCGGATGCGCCCCAAGACTTTGGAAGAGTTGATGGGGCAGGAACATCTGTTAGGGGAAGGCAGGGTGCTCCGGGAGTTGATTCAGCGGGACCGGCTGCATTCCATGATTTTCTGGGGGGATCCTGGGGTGGGGAAAACCACGTTGGCAAGGTTGATCGCCACCAAAACCGGCGGCGATTTTCATGCGCTGTCGGCGGTGACGTCGGGTGTCAAGGACGTTAAACAGATTATTGCATTGGCGAAACGGAACCGGCGTACCGGGCGGAAGACCGTCCTGTTTATCGACGAAATCCACCGGTTCAACAAGGCACAGCAGGATGCGTTACTGCAAGCTGCGGAAGACGGTACGTTGGTATTGATTGGGGCTACCACTGAGAATCCGTCGTTTGAGGTGATTCCGCCGCTATTGTCACGGTGTCGGGTGTTTCGGTTTAATCGGTTGACAGCGGAGCATTTGAAAGTTGTGTTGCAGCGGGCATTGACTGAGGATGCAGTTCTCAAAAATTTGCATATTACTTTAGGTGAAGGGGCAGAGGAGGCGTTGATTGCGTTGTCGGGAGGGGATGCTCGGGAATTGTTAAACGGGTTGGAAATTGCGGTGGATTTGGAGAGGGGTGATGATAAGGAAATTGTTATCACCCAGGAGTTGCTGGAGCGGGCGGTGCTCCGGCGGTTGTCCAGGCATGATAAGAAAGGGGACCGGCATTACGACACGATTTCGGCGTTTATCAAGAGTCTGAGGGCGTCGGACCCGGATGCAGCGGTGTATTGGTTGGCAAGGATGTTGGAGGGGGGTGAGGATCCAGTGTTTATCGCGCGGCGGATGGTGATATTGGCATCGGAGGACGTGGGAAATGCCAGTCCCAATGCGTTGGTGTTGGTGAATGCGGCGTTCGATACCGTGACCAAGATCGGGATGCCGGAAGCGAGGATTACGTTGGCGCAAGCGGCGACTTATTTGGCGTCATGTCCCAAGTCCAACGCGTCATATGCGGCAATCCAGAAAGCGGAGAAGGCGGTTCGGGAAGACCCGGAACGTCCGGTGCCGTTGCATTTACGTAATCCGGTAACCGGATTGATGGAGGCGATGGATTATGGGAAGGATTACCAATACGCCCACGATCATCCCGGGCATTTCAAGGAAATGAACTGCTTACCAGAGGGATTGGAAGATAAGATTTTTTATGAGCCCTCGGATGAGGGACAGGAAAAAGCGATTGGGGAGCGTTTAAAGGGGTGGTGGAAAAAGCGGCGAAAATAACCTTGGAGTGCGCAAGCCATGCTTGCGCTTTATGGAATCCACAAGCATGGCTTGTGGGAAGAAAAGCTGGAGCATGGCTCCAGCACTCCAAAGGGCATAATAAAAATGAATAAACATCCTCATCCATGGCACCATCGCCCGGAGCACATATTTAGATCAAACACTTTTTACATTGTAACAGCCGGAACTTATAAAAGAAAACACTATTTTAACGATGATGAACGATTGTGTGTTTTACAAAACACACTATTTGAAGTGATGGAAAGCTATGGTTGGCAACTCCAAGCTTGGTCGTT
>CBDVBD010000127.1:0-10068 GCA_965372135.1 uncultured bacterium
CAGATTAGTGTGCAAGTGGAAAGTAACAAGTAGCAAGTTGCCCCCCCACCTTTTTATTCCCCCCCGGGAACCGGGGGGGAGGGCAGGCTGAAGCCGCCCCTACGCGTCGGATTCGTTGAATCCGACGGAAGACCTGGGTCCCGCATCAAGTGCGGGATGACAGAAAAGGAGTCGGAAATGACCCACCGATGGGCGGACAAGTTGAGGGGATGACAAAAAAGGGATCGGGGATGATCCGGCAGTGGGCGGACAAGCCGGGGGGGGGAAATTGCCATCCGTCAACTGGCGGACCAGTGGGTGGATTAGCAGAGACGTGATTCAGCAGATACTTCGCTGAAAAGGAACCAACAAGATTTGTGAAAATTCTTGACAAATGCTGGGGATTTTTGTACATTTGCTGCTGATGTGCAAATTTTATGAACCTTAGCAATTATTGCGATTTAGGAGGAACAAATGATAAAGGTGTTAGTCACAGACGGGATGGCGGCGGGACCGGTGAAAACGTTGAAAGACGCCGGATTTCAAGTGGATGAAAAGCACTATGAACCAGGGGAATTGAACCAGGTGATCGGCAATTACGATGTAGTGGTGGTGCGGTCGGCGACCAAAATTCGGGAACCGCAGGTCGATGCCGGCGCTATCGGGAATTTGAAATTAATCGTGCGCGGCGGCGTGGGGCTGGATAATATCGACGTGGAATACGCCAAATCCAAAGGTATCAAAGTGCGCAACACCCCGGCGGCATCATCGGTGTCGGTGGCGGAATTGGCGGTGGGGATGATGTTCAGCGTGGCAAGGAATATCCACGCCGCACACGGCACTATGACTGAAGGCAAATGGGAGAAGAAAACCTATTCCAAGGGATTTGAGCTAACCGGGAAATCCTTAGGGGTGATCGGCACCGGTCGGATTGGGATCGAAGTGGCGAAGCGGTGCCACGGGTTGGAGATGGAACCGATCAGGGGATACGATAAATACATCACGCAAGTTGATTATCCCAATATCAAGCTGGTTTCATTAGATGAAGTGCTTTCGAATTCCGACGTGATTACGCTGCATATCCCCCACGCCAAAGGGGAAGCATACGATATTGGGGAAGGGGAATTCGCCAAGATGAAGGATGGGGCGGTTTTAATCAACTGTTCTCGAGGAGGTGCGGTGGATGAGGCGGCGTTGATCAACGCTTTGGATTCCGGGAAACTACGCGGTGCAGGGGTGGACGTGTATGAAGCTGAGCCCACAGAAAACGAAACGTTACGAAAACACCCGAAGGTGGTGTTGACGCCGCATATCGGGGCATCCACAGTGGAAGCGCAGAACCGGGTGGGGGATGAGGTGGCGAGTATTATCATTGTGGAGTTTCAATAAAGTACATAGCGTTGGGTGAGGAATCGAGATTCGTTGAACCGAGGTTCGTTGGCACCTGACAAACAGCCCCCCCCCTTGAATCCCCCCCGGGAACCGGGGGGGAAGTCCGCCAGTTTACCCTTGCTCAAGCATGGTGAAACCCTGCAGGAATCGAATTAGCGGTGGCAAGCCACCGCATGCGCAAGCAAGCTTGCGCACTCCAAATAAAAGCCCCTTACGGGGCTTTTTTACTAAATTATGCAACATTGGGTTGGGGTCTACATATTCCCTTCTATGTCAGATTCTCAGGCTATATCGGAAACAAAAAATCAGAACGCATAGCCGACTCGAAGAGAAAACATAGTTTCTATGGTGTTTTCTTTACACCAGTCAAAGAAAATTCGTGTCAACAGTAAATTGCACCGGGTGTCTACAAGGATTTTCCCCTTGCCCACAGGAAAATCCAATCCGCCGCCCACGACCATACCAACATCCCCCCAACGGTCCCATCCACCGCTACCACTGCGGCTACTGCTATAGCTGTAATGCACGCCATTATAATATTGATCCTGATGATACACAGACTTATTATACACGAACAAGGCAACATCTGGACCAATAAATAAATTCGGTTGTGGTGTTCCTGAACCTATGAGAAATTTCCACAGCAATGACAATTCCAGACAGTCTAAGCGCACTTTTTCTTTTGCTATATAAGTTCTGCCGTTTCCTTGCTGTTCTGTAAAGCCCCTTATGGCATAGTAAAGCTCAGGTTGAAAAGCGACCCGGCTACTGATATATTGCGTCAAGAAGATCCCAAGAGCCAAGCCTATATGGTTGTTCGTGTTAAGGCGACTTTCTGAACTTAGACCTGAATAATAATGTTTGTCGAAGTCCAGTCCAATCTTCAATCCCCACTCGGTTCGTCCGTGAGCGCAGGATGCCCCAAAATCGCATGCCAGGATTACTAATAGTGCAAGCACTATTGTTGGTATACGTTTCATTTTCAAGTCCTCTTCGATTGATACGATAATAACATGGGAATTGACTGCAATTTGAAAGCAGCAATCGCACGTAAATCTACGAAGAGGTAAGGCAAGTCTCATGCCATATAAACATGTTTATAATAATCAATTGTTTGTGTGGCGAGAGTGATGTAAAATTCTGTATGAATGAGTGGACAGTCGTATACTACTTTGAACAGAAGTAATCAAATGGTTGATGGCATTGAGAAAGCGGTAGTAAACTACCGCACTCCAAATAAAAGCCCCCAATTGGGGGCTTTTTGTGTTACAGAATAATGGGGTAATGGTTACAGGTTTATCGGAGCAGGACCATTTTGCGGGTTTTGGTGAATTGTCCGGCTTCCAGGCGGTAGAAGTAGATGCCGGAAGGTAAGGCACCAGCATCGAACCTTACTTCATGTTGTCCGATTAACTGCTGTCCGTTGACCAGGGTAGCGATTTCCTGACCTTGAACATTATACACGACAAGTCGGACGGATGATGGTTCTGTTAGATAATATGTGATGGAAGTTACCGGATTGAACGGATTGGGGTAATTCTCATTCAAGGTGGTTCTTGCCGGTTGGAACTCACCCTCATAAGGATCAACCCCGGAGACTAAGGTCTTTTTGAAGATGGCGCCGTTACTTCCTACCGTGTAAGCGGCATCGCCAACTTGGTTTACCGCCAACAGGGTGTAAGGCGGACTGACAGTTGCGTCCAGGGTCCAGGTTTCACCGGCATCGGTGGATCTGAGGATTCTGCCGTTGTTACCCACCGCCCAGCCGTCATTACCGTCGAAATGGACTCCCTGAAGTACCGCCGAAGCCTGACCGGTATGCTTCACCACCCAGTTGGACCCTCCGTCGGTGGTTTTCAACACCGCTTCGCTGCCGTTGTTGCCGACGATTATCCCGGTGTCCGGATCAAAGAAGTGTATCCCACCGATTACCATGCTGCTCCCGAAGTTATACACCATGGACCAGTTATTTCCGTTGGTAGTTTTGTAGATTCGGCTGGGATTGTTAAAATTTGATCCGCATACTGCGTACCCGTGATCCACGTCCACGAAATGCATCCATCGAAAGACTTCAGAAGTACCGGTGGGCAACCGTGACCAGTTACCACCAGCGTTGTTGGTTCGGTAAATAGATCCTTGCCATCCACAGACGTACCCAATGTCGCTATTCAGAAATTGCACTACATAAAATCCAAAACTTGCTGAAATCAGAGTCCGTACCCAAATGCTTCCGGCGTTGGTGGTTTTCAGAATCATAGCGTTGAAAGTTCCCCCTGCGTCACAACCCACCGCAAAGCCCGTGAAAACATCGGTGTAATGAACGGAGAATAAATAGGCTCCTGCCACAGGTACGGTGGAATTCCAGGTGTCGCCGCCGTTATAGGTAGTCAACACCACAGCTCCATAGCTACTGCCCCATCCGGTAGCAAATCCGGTGTTTTCGTCTAAGAAGTGCATTCCATAGAGGTCATCTGACACACCGGAATTCTGACTGACCCATTGTGCGACTGCGTTTAAGGGAAGAATTACAGCAGCAAGCAAGATGTTGATTATGATGATCCTTACAATTGCTTTAGCTTTCATCACAACTCTCCAGGCAAGAATTTTCTATATGTCTTTGGTGAAATTCTGTTCGGTTTACAGGTAAAATCAGGATGCTGAAAATCTCACAATTCGGGAATCGACTTTAATATAGAGATTTTTTCATTGAAGTCAAGAGAAATCTTTCTTGGGTGCGGGGATTTTACATTTGTAAATTGCATTCCTCAGTTGTGATGAATAAATGACCTCTTGTACATGTAATTTAAAAAAAGAGGATGGAGCGACCGCTCCATCCTCTAATAGTGTTCTTTTTCTTGCTAATACGAATAAGCGCTACCTAAGCAGGACCATTTTGCGGGTTTTGGTGAAGGTACTCGCTTCAAGACGGTAGAAATACACACCGGAAGCCAATTTAGTGGCATCCAGGATTGCCCTGTGCTGCCCGGCTTCCCGGCGCTGGTGCACCAAGGTGGCTACTTTCTGACCCAGGATATTGTACACAATCAGCTTTGCCACGCCCGCTTCCCGCAGGCTGTACGGTATCGATGTGGTGGGGTTGAAGGGATTGGGATAATTCTGCCCTAAGGAATACTGGAAGGGAATCGGGATTCCCTCATCCTCAACTCCACTGTTGATGACGGTCATGCTGACCGGCAACACATCCTGCCCCCCGGAGGCGTTGTGATCGAACACCACCTCCAAGTCAAAGGTGCCGTTGGGGAATTCCCCAGCGTCCAACAGCACACAGAAGGTTTGTTCCACGCCGGAAGCGATGGTTCCGAATGCGGGGGAACAGGACACCCAGCCGGTATTGGGCGCCATTTCCCATACCCCGATTTGATCGGCAGACGCTCCGTCAATCTGACCCACGAACACCCACGTTTCCGAATTGTACCAAGGGGTAATCATGGCGCCGCCGGCACGATCATTGGTGGTGCCGGTGAGGTCAGCCACCAATTGAATCTCCCCGTCGGATGGGTTCAGCTTTTCCACCCTCAAGAAAGTGTCATCGCCTTCCCGGCAGAACAGGTACAGGGGACAGCCGTCGGGATCGTGTTTGTACCACGCCAAACCGAACACCGTTAAGTCGTGGTCGGCGTACCGGCGTACTTCGCTGCCGGTACGGTCGATCACAATGATGGAGGCGGTCAAGTTTCCGGTATAGAAGACATCTTCCCCGGGATCGTAGGCGATGGCACGGTTGGGGTTCAGGATGCCCAGGATGGAATCCGCGGCGGACCCGCTTTCATCCACTGCCATTAAGTATTGGCTGTCACTGCCCCACAGGTATTCCCCATCCCAGGTCAAGTCGCGGAATCCGTAGGGGGAGGTGGTGGGCTGCTGCACCTGGCTTAAGTAGCCTCCATAGCGGTCGAACCGGTACAGGTAGTTGGGGGAACCAACTCCCTGACCACTGCCGGAAGCCCAGAAATTACCGTCGGCATACGCGACACCCTGGATCAACTGATCGTTGGCTGAGGTGGATACGTCAAATATCAGCAACTGATCCCATGGGTCATCAGTCAACGATAACTTCTGCACCGGTCCCACGGTGCGATACATTATTCCGGAACTACCGTTGGCAGAATTTCCGGTAACGGTAGCGGCTGCATCAAAGGATATCTGGTAATCCAAGTCGCCGTTACCCTGATTCTCCACATGGAAGATGACGCTCATGGTATCACCGCCGGACAAGGTTTCCTGAATGCCGGTGATGTCCATCAGGAACTCAGGATGATCCAGATCGAAATTCTGATTGTTTGCGCTTTCAGGGGAAATATTGACACTGGATTCTGCGTTATTGTAGCCTTCAAGACTGCATACAACGTCATAGGTGCCGACCACGATGTCATCGACTGTATAGTCACCGTTGGCATCGGTGGAATCCCAATAGGTTCCGTCACCTACGGACACAAAGGCGCCTTCTAAAGGATCGCCGGTCTCTGCATCGGTGACCTGTCCCTGCAGAGTGCCGTATCCGTATTCCAAAGAGGTGGTAAATAGATAGGCTCGTCCGTCAGATAAGTTCGCCGCTCCGGGGGAATAGCTGTTCCAATAACTAATCTGCAAGCCAACTAATTGGTCGTGGTCTTCGATACCTACTGTGGAGTATGAGTTGTCGTCATACGGACCAATGTAGTTGTACACGTCGAGGTACTGAAATTTGATCATGCCGTCACCGGTGGGGGTAGGATACACTTCAGGATCATAGAGGATAATTTGGAAGGTCTCGCCATAGGTGGTATTTAGCGGACTGCACCCGGACCACTCGATGACACACAGCCCCAAGGAATCGATATATTCCCAATAGACGCCGCCGCTGTACCCTGTAATCAGGTCGTCCCAGAAGGGAGCCAACATGGCATCGGGACCGTGGGCACCCGGGATAGCATAATTCCGGAAATTAACAAAGCTGGACTGGCTGCCGAAAGCCGCCCAGCCGTTTGAACACACTGTCATCTCGGAATAACCTTTCCCATAAAACTGGAAGTTAAAAGGCAGGGTGAAGATATCATTTTCGTCGTCATTTTCATAGGTGTCCTGGATATTCAACTGGGTTCCGTTCGGATCCACCTCAATCCAGTCAAATTCAGGTGCAATGTCGTATCCAGTATCGGTATTGTCGAAGCAGTAATACCCGTAATCATCCGGACCGCAAGGATCTGTTTGCGTTTGTGAGCCAACTTTGATTTGGAAGAAGGCGGTATCGATAAATCCACCATCACCGGACAGCGCCAATCCTAATGTTACTGGATGACCGGGGATGGTGGTTGCGCTGGCGGTTATTTCAAACGGATCACCGGTGTTGGTGCTGTTGCCGCCCATGGTGATGGTTCCATATAATCCGGTGGGATCGGGAAACGTGATCAAAGAATCCTCGGTAAACAGGTTTCCCTCCACATAGGAAATGTTACGATGACCCACGTTGGTAATGGCAACCACCATATTTTCGGTTTCTCCGGGATCCAGCCGATTGCCGGACAACAGGAACCGATGGCTTTCTATGACGGCATCTCCCGAAACTACCGTCAACGGCACCATGGAGGTATCCTCCGTTTCGTCGGTGGTCAGGACCAAGAGTAGGGGGGTCAAATCTTGGTCCTCGGCTCCCAGGGAGATCTGGACACGGAAAGTACTGTTCGATTGCGCCTCAGATTCAGGTGCCATGTCGGGGAAAGTGCTTTCGCTAACCAGCACTTGCGCAAGGGAATTGTCAAAGCCATACAAGGTGCCCACTACATCGGTGGCGGTAGTGGCAGTTCCGTAATTACGGGCGGTGATGGTCAAATCGACCACTTCACCGGGGTTGATTACTCCATCATCGTTGCCGGAAGTTCCGCCCTGGTTATCGTCGTCGATATCCGCATCGGAATACGCCACCCAGAGGTCAGACTGCGTCACCGATATGTCGGTGTAATAGGTCAAACGGTTATACGCGGATACCGTAATCTGCAAATCGCCTTCCGTTTCCGGATAGGTGGGCATTTCCAAATATCCGGTTTCATCAGTCAGCGCTCGGGTCCATGTTTCGTCACCCTTCATCAGACACACCAAGGTGTTTTCCACCGGATCACCTTGATCGTCGGTGACCATTACCGGCACTCGATTGCAGCCCAATGGTATTTCAGTGGGGTGAGTTACGATGAGTTCCTGGGGAGATGCGGTCCAAATCCGCAGGATGGGGTCCCCCATCAAGTTGTTCCACCTGGAAAAGTCATCCACGGAGCTGGATTGCTGGGGATAGTAGCTGCGGTACAACTGCAGTTTGGCTTCCATCAGAGCCAATCCGGCTTCCTGCACTTTAGTAACAAAGAAGCCGTGCCCGATGCCGCCGGCGATAATGTTGTTAAATCGGGTATTGGTACCGGCAGTGGCGGTTCCGACACAGACAATAGCCCCGCCACCGTTGTTAATTGACCCATACCGTACCCAGCTTTCCGACAGTGCCGTTCCGCTGGCGAAATCCCCGGTACCGCAGGTGATGACGAATACAAATGGCAGCATCCAGCCATTGTCAAGACCGTTGAGATCGCTGGCATACATCTCACCAACAAACCCTCCGCGCCATAGGAAGAAGGAGCGACCCTGGTCTAATTGATTGCGCATATTCCAGCTAGAAATATGTCCGTTGTGTTCCTCCAAGATGACTTCGCTGAAGCCTTCCTGGTACATATGGTGCTGGATATAAATCATAGTGTTGGTATTGGACGAGATCGACATGGAAGTGCCGGCTAACAGATAGGCTTTGGTGAACCAATCGGGACCGGTGGTGAAGGGATCTCGATCATAACGAAGTGTTTTGGTGACCAGTAAATCCATCTCAAACTGGGTGGAAGCCGACAGCCTTCCGATGGCTATATCGCCTAAGATATCACTCCCTGCCACCTGGGAGTACGGATGGTCGGATGCGCCATAACCGCCGGTGCTGGGGACATGGAAGGCGCTGCTGGGGCTGCCAAGATCATCCCCTAATAACAACACAAATTCCAGGGGCGGGTCCCAGGTATTGTAGGCATTCTGGATATAATAATTGATTTGGTAGTAGTTGTTCCCGGTTTCGGTCCGAGTGGCGATGCGGGTGGGAATCCCCTGCCGCTGGCGCCAATCGGCGAGTTCTTCGGCAAACCCGATAGGAACCGCGTTATCAGCACAGATAATCAGATACTGTCCCGGTAATGATGGTTCTTCGTCCAACTCCAGATATTCGAAGTTCAATAAGTCCCGATACAAGGGCAGGAACAGGCTGCTGGGTTGGGAAAAAGTGCGTGTTTTTTCGTTGGTTCCCGCACCGGCAACAGACTCAACCTGGATATCGATGTTGTGATACACCCGCACCGTGCCGGTCGCCGGATTGACCTGAATCGGAGAAATTGCCACCGACACCAACCGTACATCACGGAACACTGCCGGATCACCGATTACGGCGATCTCCTCCGGGTACCAAGTATCTTGATTATAGAATTCCCGGTTCCAACGGAAGGGAGTTCCCGATTCGGTGGGTTCTTCCATGGTCTGAAAGGGATACAATTGCATCCCGGGCAATTCGGTGTATTCCGCCGACAGTATCCGAAGTTCCACATTTCCCCGGTCGGGAATACCGATCAACCTGGACACCACCGGCACCGACGGCAATCCCGGTTCGACGGTGGTACGCTCTCCTTCGATCCATAGGTCGGTGTATTGCCCGCCATCGACGGTGACCGTCTCCTGGGAAATTTGTGGATCGGTGAATTGCACCCGAGTTATTCCTCGTTCGGGAGATGTGGTAGTAATTGAAATGTTACCGCCTGCGGTGCTGGGTGCATGGAACCGGTCCTGGCTATATGCCAAGCTGGAAATGATTACCCCTATCAGGATTCCAAGTCCGAGAATACGCATTTTGTTCAGTTGCATGATTCCTTCCTGCTTCCTGTAGTATCTGCGGGTCAGTATCTTAGTCGTACGCCCTTAAGGACATTAAAACACGTGCTCAGCTATCCGCATGGCGATAATTATTATTACCTAAGGGTAAACCGCTGAAGCGGTTAGGGTATGTGTAAGGTTCCCCTTAACACCACAATAAATTGTGGTGCTATCACAACTTAGATGTTAGGTCATTACATTGAAAGCCATAAGGATAGTATAAAATACTGAATCCCTTTAATTTCCATCCCTTTTATGATATGGATATTACTTTTTATCCAACAAATATTGTCAATTATGTCTAAATACTCTACTGATGTCTGTTTTGTTTCACAACTTGGTGTTATTTCTTAGTCTGCTACCGTAATTTTTTTCATTTGGTTCCGGATGTTCCGCCAAGCCGCATGATCGAATTTCTGCAGTGCATAGTGCAAAGTTTGCTGAGTACCAATTTTCCATATTGACCCCAACGACACCGCTGCAACCAACGTAAACCAAAACCCCACAAGGGTTAACACTATTTTCAATTCGTCATTTGGGACTTCAGCCACATTAGAACTTGCAATTAGCGTGCCGCCTGCAATACATGCAGACACGAACAGCGCAGTGGGCAGGCAGGCTAAGAAGTGCGCCCAGTAGGTCAGCGCTCCTCATAAGGTGTGCCGACCGTCTTCGTGCATCACGGTGCTGAACAGCCACCATTTCCGGTGCCAGATTGCCAAATACAGATACGACACCAGCATGTAACAATAG
>CBDVBD010000128.1:0-9967 GCA_965372135.1 uncultured bacterium
ATTAAAAGAAGCGCTAAAAAGACCTCTGGATGAATAATCACCCTTCGGGGAGTGGCAGGATTCTCGGAATTGACCCTGGTGAACGGAGGATCGGTGTCGCCATGAGCGACCCCAGTGGAATCCTTGCTACAGGTATCTCCACTCTTGATGCCCGGAATTGGTCGACGTTAATCACCTCAATCCTGGAAATCAGTAACAGGGAGAACATCCGGACTGTGGTCATCGGCAATCCTTTGACACTCAAAGGAAACCGTGGACCCTTGGCTCCATTCGTGGATCGAATCGCGAAAGCGCTCATAGAACACGATCTGGAGGTTGTGCTCTGGGACGAGCGATTCTCCAGCAGCGCTGCTCGCAAACAACTGATCCAACAGGGAGTTAAAACCGGTCACCATAAGGACGATGTTAATCGCAAAGCTGCCGAATGGATCTTGCAATCCTATCTGGATGCAAGAAATTAAGTGCTTTGACTTAGTACTTAGCTTCAATCGGAAATATTGTGGCAACTAAAAAACCCATCAGAGTCGGTATTATCGGAGTTGGGGGGATTGCTCAAATCGTGCACCTTCCCATCCTCAAACAAATGGCTGATGTCGAGGTGCGGATGGTGTGCGATTATGACCGGCAGAAGGCTGGGTGGGTGGCGGATCGCTTCCAGGTTCCCGAATTCTACCGGGATCCTGCTATAGTGATGGGTTATGACGATTTGGATGCAGTGTTGGTTTTGACACCCACCCATGCCCATATGGCGCTGGCTACCGCTGCCCTTCGTGCCGGAAAACATGTCCTGGTGGAAAAACCAATGGCGCGAAACGTCAAAGAATCGAAACGCATGGTTGCTGCAGCTCAGGAATCCGATTGCCACTTAATGGTTGCCATGAACCACCGATTCCGACCGGATTCGGTCCGGTTGAAGCAGTTGATTGAAGCCGGTGACTTAGGCGAAATATACAAAGTCCGAGCCGGATGGTTGAAAAAGAAAGGGAAATGGGCGCGTCCCAATTGGGTCACCAACCTTGAGATCGCTGGTGGAGGCGTCCTGATGGATTTAGGCATCCAAATGATGGATCTCATCCTGTGGATGCTGCCTGACAGCAACGTACAGCGCGTCACAGCAACTTCCCAAAACCTAATGCTCAATAAGAAAGTGGAAGATACCCTGTCTGCTTACTTCACCTTGGGCAATAACATCGCATTTTCCTTGGAGGTTAGCTGGGCAACTCCCACGGAAAATACCAATGCCTTCACTTATTTTTACGGAACCGAAGGCACTGCGACCTTAAATCCCTTGACCCTGACCAAAATCACTGGAAATGAAGCGGTGCGTGTCGATACTAATCAGAATCTTACTCCTTCTGAACTGTATCAGAAATCCTTCGAACTTGAACTTGAACATTTCATCCACTGTATCCGCCATGACACGTCACCGCTTTCCACGGGCGATGACGCCCATAAAGTCATGGAGATCGTTGAAGCTATCTATCAATCCGCCGATGAAGGCAGGGAAATCATCCTCGGATCGCATTAAAATCTATACATGGGGGTTACCGGCACTATCCGGGGGGTTAATGGTATTGAGTCTACCCCCGTTGCCGTTGGGTCTAATCGCCTGGATAGGATTACTGCCGTTGTTCCGTGCCCTGGAAGCCCGATCCTTCCGAGGCGCTTTTACCTTAGGATACCGTGCCGGGCTAATTTATCATCTCGGATCCCTCTACTGGGTCATCCTTAACACTGGCGCAACACCAATTCTGAGGGTCCTATCCTTAATTGGAATGGTACTGATCCTGTCGCTTGGCTGGGGATTGAGCGCTTGGTTGATTGCGAAAGTACGATCTATTTGGGGACCCTGGAGTTGGTTATGCGCCCCGCTGATCTGGACAGCGGTGGAAGTGATCTTTTCCATTGGAGAAAGCGGATTCCCGTGGGCGATTTTGGCATTAAGTCAGTCCCGATTTCTGGACTTGATACAAATGGTGGAACTCACCGGAGTACACGGCGTCACTTTCTGGGTGGTTACCTGCAACGCACTGGGCATGATCGCATGGCGGGAAATGCGTACCAAACCCCAAAAAGCAGCCGTCTTGCTGATCCTGGCATTCTGGATCCTGCTGCCGGCTAATTGGGGACGTCATCGTGCAGGTAATCTGACCTCTTCCGCTGGCAAACTAAACGTCAGCTTAGTCCAAGGTAACATCCCCGCCAACGAAAAATGGAAAAAAGGCGTGGATTTCAGTTTTATCCCATACAAAAAGCTATCATCCTCTCTTGCAATGGAAAACCTGCAGCTGATCGTCTGGCCCGAAACCGCGATCCCTACTCAGTTAGCAAAACGGTGGCACCATCGACGCATCATGCACGGCTTCGTGGATTCCCTTAACATCCCAATTATGACCGGTGCCTCCGACTACGAACTCATGGAATCCGGCGATCTGCACCGCTTCAACGGCGCATTCCTGTTCGCACCGGGAATCACTGAATTGCAGGTATACTACAAAATACATCCGGTGCCGTTTGGCGAACGCATCCCCTGGCAGAGATTCCTGCCCCTTCTGGGATCCTTCCGCTTAGGTCAGGCGGAATTCACACCCGGAAGCCGCCTGACCATATTTTCCACTGGTGCCGATTCCGCCAAATTCAGCGTCCTGATCTGCTTCGAATCCATCTTCCCCGACGTCACCAGGGATTTCGTACTACGCGGAGCTGAATTCCTGGTGAATATCACCAATGATGGATGGTTTGGGCACTGTTCCGAACCCTACCAACACCTGGAATTATCCCGATTCCGAGCTATCGAAAGTCGCCGTTGGGTGATCCGTGCCGCCAACACCGGAATATCAGCCATCATTGCACCCGACGGTCGCTTTCGGAACCGGTTATCCTTAAATAAAAGCGGCACCCTATCCAATACGATCGAATTACGCCGGGAACTCACAATATATACCAAACACGGTGCCTGGTTCCCTGCTTGTTGTGGTATAATAACCATCATCATCCTATTCTCAGTTGGAATTGTCACGAAAAGAGATGCCAGACGATGAGTCGTCTGATATTCGGGTTAATCCTGCTCTTACTGATGGAATCTGCCGTTTCAGCCGAAGAGCATTTCTATACTATCCAGGCGACCGACATGTCCCGGTCAATTGCTCTGGGTGGCGCGGTCACAGCTATGGTTAGCGATCCCTTGACTACTGGGATTAACCCCGCCACCTTACGCATGTATCCCCTTCCCGGACCCACACGGGGAGTGCTGATTCTAAATCCTGTGGGATGTTATTCTTTGATAAAAGCGTATGATGATGACCTGGATGCCGGAGAACGCCTCACCACCGGTGTGCGGCTGCTGGTACGATTTGCCGGAGTGTCCCATCAATTCTTCGACCTGGGAATCCGTTTCAATGACGAAATATTTTCCCAGGCTGATCAGAATATAATCCCCGGCAAAAATATCTATCAGTTCCATACCAATTCCATATTACTCCGGGTAAAACTGCACCCGTTGGTGTCATTCGGGTTGATCATGTTGGGGCACACTCATCGGAACAAAATCGACCAGTTCGGGTATTCTTATGGTGTGCTGCTGAAACCGGGATCCAAAATCCAAGCCGCCGTCACTTACATCGACAATCCCACCCGCTACCGTAAAGTACCTCATCCTCTTAATCGGTTGGCGGATGAATGCATCAACGTCGGGATGTCCGTACGACTGCCCTGGGATACATCTATTAACCTGGATCTCCGGAACATCACCGATGAAGACCTGATTGCGTTCCTTGAACCGCATCTGGGAGTGGAATATCAACCCCATCGTCATGTCGTCATAAGGAGCGGTGCCTTCGCCTATACCCACAGCAACCGCAAAGTGCTTTCCTTTGGAGTAGGTGTAATGGATTGGAATTATCTGGTCAAACCGACCCGGCGGATGGAAATCCCCAATTTCGTAGCGCAATACGGTGTGGCGTTCGAATTCATCGATAGATTGGAAAAAGTTTGGCATTCCCTGACTGTCGGAATAACAATTTCATTATAACCAATGGCTACTCGAAGAATCAATAGAATCTTGACCACCTGGATGTTAATCATCGCAATATTATCAATAACCGGTACGTGCACCGCGGGTATCGGTACATCAATCCGCCTGCAGTGTCCCAAATTATCACTGAAATTACGTTTAGAACATACACCCATACAACCATTAGCAAACGTAACCCCGGTATCCACCCTGAAGTCATCATCGAAAGAATCGAAATCCTGGGTACCCCGGATTATTATCCCGGTAGCGGTAGTAGCAATTACCGCCACTGCCACCTACCTGATCTTTTCCCAACGAGGAGGTTAACACTACATGGATTCATCCCTACACAGCTTTAATCGCATCGTGAATCCAATCAAAATCCTAATCTGGATAGTACTAATAATATCAATACTATTGTTGATTATGGGTTGCGGACGAGCCAGAAAAGGAGATATCCCATCCGCCAGCGAAAGTCTGCGCCGCGCCATCGCCTTATACGATAATGAAGATTACCTGAAAGCCGAAGAGGAATTTTCGGCTATCACATTAAACTTTCCCGGATCAATTGTAGTCGATAGTGCTGAATTCTACCTCGGCGAGACCCACTTCCAATTGAGCGAATACATCCTGGCTGCATCATCATATCAGCGAGTAGTTGACCAGTATCCCCGCAGTCATTTGGTTCCCATCAGCCAATATAAAATCGGACTTTGCTATTACAATCTGTCACCTATCCACGCTTTGGACCAGGAATATACTAAAAAAGCCATTGAGGAATTCCAGAAGTTCCTGGAAGACTATCCTGGTCATGAATATAGTGAAGAAGCCGGACTTTACTTGTTCATTTGCCGCGAAAAGCTGGCGAAAAAGGAATACACTTCCGGCATCCTCTATTTAAAACTGACCGAATACCCTTCAGCCATCATCTATTTCGACGGGATTCTGGACAACTACTACGACACAAAATACGCACCGTTAGCCCTATATTACAAAGGGGAAGCGTTGAAAAAGGATGATCGGTTAACGGAGGCAACAGATATTTTCCGATTGTTCCTATCTAAATATCCCGATCATTCCTATCGATTGCGTGTTGAAGACCGACTGAACGAATTGGAAAACACTGAGCCGAAAACCGCGTCGCAAGATGGCTAAGAATCGCTACGGCATTTTCGGGGGAACCTTTGATCCTATCCATTTTGGGCATCTCATTGCCGCCCAAACCGCTGCGGAAGCTTTGAACCTGGATCGGGTGGTATTCCTACCCTCTGCCCATCCACCTCACAAGGATATTCCATCGGTGTCGCCCTATCCGGATCGAAGGCAAATGGTCGAATTGGCGACTAAAGACAACCCCAAATTCCTGGTGTCCGATCTGGAAGCAGAACGCCCGGACCCGTCTTATACTGTAAAAACCCTTAAAGACTTGCGTCGAGAATTCCCCAGGACAACCTATCTGCTTACCCTGCTGATCGGTGCCGATAACCTGCGTGATTTCAAAAACTGGAAGGAACCGGAAAGAATCATCGACCAAATCGAAATCGCAGTGCTTGCCCGTCCCGGATACCAGCAATCCGACGCACCCAAAATATTCCGAGGGAAAGCCAAATGGGTACAAATTCCTCTAATCGAAATATCATCCACCGATATCCGAAATCGGGTAGCGCATAGTTTGCCAATCCAATACCAGGTTCCAAAAAATGTCGCCGATTTCATAAACCAAAAGAAGTTATACCATCCCAATCCCAGTATTTATTGATAACAAAAATACAAATTGACGTTGACATTACCAAAAATAATTCTTAACTTTTAATTTTGAATACGTAACAAACACACACGATCACCACGGAATACTAATAAACAGTGTCGGAAAATCCGCAGGAACGTCAAAAACCATCATTGATATTTCAGAATCTTTGGACAACACTGAAATCGATGAAATTCGCGATTATACTATTGGTTGTGATCGCGGTAGTATCCTTGTTGTCCATGTTTGTGGTGGAAGTCTATCCCATGCGTGCCGGGATTTCTGGATGGGAGGAATTCTATAAAGAACAGTATGGGATGGGGGATGGCGTATTCGCCCTCTTCAAGTATTTCCAGCTCTACGATCCCTATCGTTCCTGGTGGTACCAATTCTTACTGGGACTGTTGGCTTTAAACTTGTTTGCTTGTTTGTGGAGCATGGTCCCGGACACGTTCCGCCGCGCCTTTACCCCCCGGTTTCGGTTGGAACCTAAAAACCTGAATGTCCTGCCTAATTATCAACACTGGACAGGTCCCTTTAACCAGCAAAACTTTACCCGTTCTTTGAAAAAGCGATGTCGCCTGTATACAAGTGATCTGGATACCGGTCAAGCCTACTATGGATGTTCCGGCAGGTTACAACTATTCGGTCCCGTGTGCATCCATCTTGGAATGTTGTTATTGGTAATCGGTGGACTGGGCGTAAGCCTCTTTGAATCATCCTATTCTATTACCGGATTCGCCGGAGATACCCTCGAGGTACCCGGTGCCGATTTCCAACTCCGTATCGATGATTTCCGCATCGAATACTATCCCTTGAATGCCGGACAAATCGTCCTAATTTCTGACGGTCATCTGGGTAGGATCGAACGGAAATTATCCGACACCCTTTTCACCGTCAACCGCATGAACCACGACGGTATTTGGGTAACAGATACATTACCCGCCTCGAACTTACAGAATCAGTTTGATCTTGAACGTGATCGCGGAAATATTAAAGACTACATCTGTGATCTGACCGTGATCGAAAACGGGGAGGATGTCCATAACTTTAGAGTTGAAGTCAATCATCCCTTACGGTACCAGCATTTCCGGTTCTACCAGGCATCCTACGATCCGGACAATCCGAAAATCACGGCGTCTTACGATTCCCTGGCGTTGGAAGTAACCCAAATTTCGGACATGTCGGTTCTGGACACCCTCTGGTTGAAACCTGGACAATCAACGCCTATTCCACATCACGGAATGTACGTTTCCGCAGAGAATTTCCAACCCGATTTCCGGATCACTAACCAAGGTGTCATTTCCCAATCAGCCCATTTGAACAATCCTGCTGTGAATATGGTGTTTATGGAAAATGATTCCGTCCGGTTTCATCAATGGAGTTTCCTGTATCGGGACTTCCATGCCGAGCAGGAGGACTTCCCCCTGAAACTGCAGTTTGTGGATGTCCGTAACCCGGTCACTGAAATGACTATTCGTACTGTCCTTCAAGTGAAACGTAGCCCCGGAAATGATATCATTTGGATGGGATTTGTCTTTGCAACCCTAGGATTGATCACCGCATTTTATTTTGGTTTTAACCGATTATGGGCGTTGGTAATCATCCGCGACGACGGCACAGCGGATTTCCACCTCGCCATGCGCGGTCATCGTGGATCCACTATCAGGCAAAATCGATACCAACGTCTTATCAAAGAACTAAAAAACC
Organism: uncultured bacterium; assembly: GCA_965372135.1. GTDB lineage: Bacteria > Electryoneota > RPQS01 > CBDVBD01 > CBDVBD01 > CBDVBD01. Next base: position 7,470 of record CBDVBD010000128.1, read on the forward strand.
ATCATTAAAAACTGACATTAACAATATATTCGCAGTAAGTAAAAACAAAAACTCTGAAAATACCAACAAAAGAGGAGAAAATCATGAAGTGTTTCATTGCCAGTTTGATTGCGATCATGCTTGTCGTGATGGGCGGAATTACACTTGCCCAAGAATGTAGCACGGTTTACCTGAGCAATGTCGATAATGAAACCAAAGTCGTACCTGACCTGGATTCACAGCAGCCGGATACGATTTATTACGACGACGGTACTGGACATTACCTGTGGAATGGCGCTGTTAACTGGTGGGGGACAGTTAGATTTACCTGTCCGGCTAATTTTGAGCTGCGTTCTGTTTACGTTATGGTCCTAAATCAATACAATGCTCCTGAAGGTTGCGACGTATATGTCTACGCTGACAATAATGGTAACCCAGGCGCGCTTCTCGGCGGACCATATCACATCAACGGTCCATTTGGTACTACCTTTCTTGACGCGGAGGTTACTGACAGCCTTAACTTCGATGAAGGTGATGATTTCCATGTGATTTATGGACCGGCTCCCGGTGGGACCTATCAGGTGGATCCGGGGTGGTGGTTGTATCTTGATGCCAACACTACAACAAATCGCAGCAGAGTTTCCCCAAATCAAGGTGGACCGTGGCAATCGCTGCCTGGCGACTTATTTGTCAGGGCTGGTGGTGATCTGGAAGGATACACTGATATTGCCTGCAATTTCACGTTCACTGATCCTGCAAATTGGTTTGTGGAGGAAGGTGCTACTTTGGATATCAAGGCAGCAGTACAAAATGTAGGAACCGAGAACATCTCTTCCTATGATATAGCCTGGACAATCAGAGATGAAGGCGGATCACAGGTCTGGACCAGCTCCGGTTCCTATGGCGCATTGTCTTCCGGTTCTTCAGCAACTCAGACTGCTCCTGATGATTTTACAGCCACAACAGAAGGTTATTATGAAATCGAAAGCAATGTCACTACCACTGGTGATGTCAACAATGAAAACGACATTCACTTGATGGAGCTTGGGGTTGGTGATCTCGGATGGGGTTGGATGAAATATGATGACGGTTCATTAGAAACCCCAATATCAAGCCCGCCAGGAAATGGCTGGGGACAGAGGTTCGATCCCGTAGCTTATTCAGCGCAGGTTGACAGCATTATGGTTAATTTAGGTTCGGCTGCCACAGTAACAGATATCCGGATTTTTAACCTTGATGTAGTGGGACAATCGTTTACCGAATTGTGGGACTATACTGGAGCGGTGAATCAAGGGTGGAATACGTTTTCTTTCAGCCCCGATGAAGTCGTGATTCACGAGCCAGGTGTCTTTGTGGTGGCGTATATCTTTCAAGAAGGCTGTAATATGATGAAGGATGATAATGTACCGAATGCTGCTTCAAATGCCAATATGCCGGCTACGTCATACACTGTTTCCGGCTATGGTTCTTCCATGGATGAAGATGATTCCGGTGATTGGGGTCTTCGCATCTTCTGTAGCGAGTCATCACTCATTCCTCCGGATCCGGTACTCGAAACCAGCACCGACACCTTGGATTTTGGTGCAGTAACCATTAACCAATCTGCGGATTTGTCTTTCTGGGTGAGAAATGCTGGCGGCGGTGACCCCTTGACCGTTACAAATATCCAACCACAGCTGTTTTCTGCCTACTATGATATTAGTCCAACCAGTTTTACCTTGCAGCAAAATGATAGCACTGAAGTCACCGTAACCTTCACCCCCGCTGCCACACAATCATATGACACTCATCTGGGAATATTCTGGGATCCTGGCACATACTATTTGGTAAGGGTTCTGGGCAGCGGCACCACGGTTAGTGTCCATGATCCCGATCACGAAGTTTTGCCTGATCAGTTTTCACTGGCTCAGAACTACCCCAACCCTTTCAATCCCTCTACCGAAATCCGTTTCGCGTTGCCGGTGGGGTCTATGGTGAAACTGACAGTATTCAACACACTGGGACAGGAAGTGGCAACTCTAACTAACACACATTACCCGGCTGGAACCCATGCCGTACAATGGAATGCCGGTAACGTACCATCAGGCATTTATTTCTACCGTATGGAAGCTGGTAACTTCACCGACATGAAGAAAATGGTTTTGACCAAGTAATTACTGCCAAAACCTACTTAACAGTAAACATAAAAAAGCCGGATCTAACTATCGGATCCGGCTTTTTATATTGTACCCCCCCTGCTATCTGCAGGGGGGGAGTAAGGGGGGGTAAAAAGTGTGTCAATATCTCGGTGATCCTGACTAAGCTTCTTTAATCCCTCGCCGTCACATTATAAAACATTACGCTGTTATTCGTCCCAATGTTAACATCCGTCCATGTGTTGTTGGTAGTATACCCCACCGAATCGGCCTGCGTCGGTGTAAATCCCGCTTGATCGCTGCGGTAAATCACATATCCTACCGCCCCGGAAATAACATCCCACCTCAACACCGCATCCAAAGAATCCATTGTTTTCACTAAAT
>CBDVBD010000129.1:0-9674 GCA_965372135.1 uncultured bacterium
TTACAAAATCCAAATCACAACTCCGCCCAAGGCGGACAAGTTCCAAATAAATCCGAAATCCGAATCTCGAAATTCTAAACGAATACAAATATCCAAATTCAAAATACAAAACCTAAGCATCAGATTTGTCGGATGAGATCGAAACAATTTCAAAATCTAAAATACAACCCATGGAACCCGACCTACCACATGGTTAATCGAAGCGTTTGTGGAAGCGGACGGCGGCGGTGAGGAAAAGGATGGTACCGAGAATCAAGAGGGCAACGATTTGCTGCCAGAGGTCATACCAGGAGGCACCTTTCAAGATTATTTCGCGGATGCAGGTGATAAAGTAACGTAAAGGGTTGATTAGTGTGAGTTTTTGCAGCAGGGGAGGCATGTTGGCGATGGGGTAGAAAAAGCCGGACATCAGGATGGCGAACAAGTTAAAGAACCAGGCGAAAAACATTGCCTGCTGCTGAGTGGAGGTGATGGTGGATACGAAAAGTCCCACGCCCAAGGTAGTCAGAAGGAAGATCAATGCGATGCCCAGGAGGTCGAAGATGCTGCCTGCGAAGGGGATGGCGAACACCAGCTTGCCGACGGTCAACGCCAATAGCATTTCCACGAATCCCAAGATCAAGAATGGCAACAGTTTGCCCAACATCAGTTCGATGCTGCGGATGGGGGTCACCATGAGTTGTTCCAGGGTGCCGATTTCCCGTTCACGGACAATGGACATGGAACTCAAGATGGCGGTAATCATCAGCACGATGGTCGCCACCACGCCGGGGATCATGTACAGGCGGCTCTCCAGTTCGGGATTGTAGAGGATCTGGAATCGAGGTTGGGCGATGTCGGGATCGATCATCATTACGTCGTGGAGGATTTTCCGGGCGGCGGTGGACAGTAATCCGGCGGCGTATCCACCAGCGATCAACCCGGCATTGGAATCCACTCCATCGATCCACACGGCGATGTCCGGGGATTCGGCACGGTATATTTTTTTGGTGAAACCGGCGGGGATGATGATACCGACACTGGCTGCGCCTGATTGCAGCACTTTTTCCAGTGCTTTTGGGGAATCGGGATATTTTAGGACATCGAACAGGTCGGATTGTACGAAAGATTCGATGATGGAACGACTCAAGGGGGTGTTGTCCAGATCGACCACAGCGGTTGACAGGTGGTCGATATCGGTGGTTAACGCAGCGCCCAGGACGATGGTCATCACTACCGGCATGACGAGGAGCATCGCCCACATCATTCGCTCCCGACGGATTTGGCGGAATTCTTTGACCATTAGTGATATGATGACCTTCATGCCTTCACCATGGATTTTCTGAAGCGAAAGACGCTCACCGCGACAAGGAAAACACCGAATGCCGTTAGGATTACGGTGGGGGTCCAGAGAACGTCAAGGGTGGATCCTTTTAACATGATTCCACGAAGTATGACCAGGAAATAGCGAGCGGGGATGATATAGGCAATCAGTTGGATGATCAAGGGCATTGACCGGATGGGAAATATAAAACCCGACAGGATCACTGAGGGGAGCAGGGTGGTGGTGACCGCCATGAGCATGGCGACGCGTTGGCTGGGGGCGATGGTGGAGATCAACAGTCCCAACGCCAAGGCACAGAACAGATAGATTACCAGTGTGGCGGCTAAGAATATTAGATTGCCATGGATCGGGACACCGAAATGCCAGTGCCCCACCGCCAAGATTAAGCCGGCTACGATAAAGGCAAGGGACAGGTAAGGCAGGACTTTCCCGATAATCAATTCGGGAGCCCGGATCGGGGATACCAGCATTTGCTCGAAGGTGCCGGTTTCCTTTTCACGGACGATTGTTAGGGAAGTGAGCATTGCGCAGATCATCATCATAAGGACTGCGATCAAGCCGGGTACAATGAAGTGGCTGCTTTCGAGTTCGGGATTGTAGAAGATCTTGGGGCGGACATCGAACGGGGATGGCGCCGGGTTTATTTGCCCCGCTTGGGGACCGCGGGATGATAGCAATGCGTTTGTATAGTTGATGACAACGGATGCGGTGTTGGCATCGGAACCGTCCACCCAGAATCCGATGGGTGGCGGGTGCCCCCGGTGGGTTTTCCTGGCATATCCATTTGGGATTGCCATCACAGCGCTGACTTGCTTTTTACGGATGGCATTGTTGACAGCTCGGATGGTTGACAGATGGGCGGATTCGGTGAAATATCCGGACTGGGTGAATTCGCTGATTACAGCACGGGATTCGGGGGTGCGGTCGCCGTCCCAGATGCCCAAGGGGATGTGTTTTACATTCATGTTGATGGCGTAGCCGAACAGGAAGACCATCATCACAGGCATGAGGAATAGGATAATCAGGCTGCGGGAGTCGCGGAGGATGTGCATCCATTCTTTGCGGGCGATGGCAAGGGTGCGCTTCATACAGCATTCCTCATGGCGAATGTGACTCGGGACAGGAATACTTGCTCGACGGTGTCGGCATTGTCCTGGGCTTTCAGGTCAGTGACGGCACCTTCCGCCACCAAGACACCTTCGTGCATGATGGCGATGCGTTCGCAGGCTTCGGCTTCGTCCATGTAGTGGGTGGTGACCATGACGGTGGTGCCTTCCGATGCCAGGTCATAGATCAAGCGCCAAAAGGCGCGCCGTGCCACCGGATCTACACCGCTGGTGGGCTCATCGAGGAACAAGATTTGGGGGCGGTGCAGGAGGGATGAGGCTAATGCCAACCGCTGCTTCCACCCCAAGGGGATGTCTTGTACCAGTGTGTTACGAAATTGTGTGATCTGTAATTGTTCGGATATTTGGTCGATGCGGTGGGATAATTCCTTTCCGGACAACCGATAGATACCACCGTAGAATTCCATGTTTTCATGGACGGTGAGGTCTTGGTACAGGGAAAAGCGCTGGGACATGTATCCGATTTTGGGTTTGACGGCTTCGGGGGATTCGTTGATGTCCACACCCGCAACCCGGGCTTCGCCGGAAGTGGCTTTCAATAAGCCGATGAGCATGCGGATGGTGGTGGTTTTTCCGGCACCGTTGGCGCCGAGGAAGCCGTAGATTTGCCCGCGTTTTACCGAGAAGGTTATGCCGTCTACGGCTGTGAAGGTGCCGAATTTTTTGACCAAGTTATTGACGGTGATGATGTTTTCGTTCATGGTTTTTTTGAAGTTCCTGCCCGCCAGGTTACGTTTCACTTGAAACCTGGCGGGAACGTTAAGCCTATATGACTGAAGCAAGCTTCAGTCTAACAAAGCGCAAGCAAGTTTGCGCACTCCATAATTAGCCAAGAGTGTCAGGATCACATCCGGCAGCTGCCGGACTGACCTACTCATGTTCTGTCAGACTATTGACGAACACGTCCTCGATGCTGGGGGTGATGGGGTTTATAGTTTCGATAGGGATATCCATTTGATTGAGTTTTTCCTTGATGCCGGGTAGTTCCTGGGGATTTTCGATGGCGACGTGGAGACCGGCGCCGAAGATTTGTACCGATAGGACGCCGGGGTATTTTTCTAATATCGATGCGGCTTGGAAAGGGTCCGGGGTCGCGATATTGTACAGAGGATGCGGGTAGGTGCTGCTGATGTTTTCCGGAGTGTCGATCTGTAGGATATGCCCGTTTGCCATCAAGGCGATGCGGTGGCAGCGAGCGGCTTCCTCCATGTAGGGGGTGGAGACGACGATGGTGATACCGCGGTCGGTTAGACGTTTCAGGAGTTCCCAGAATTCGTGACGGGACAAGGGGTCCACGCCGGTGGTGGGCTCGTCCAGGAGCAGGATTTTGGGTTCATGTATCAGGATGCAAGTTAAGGCAAGTTTTTGTTTCATGCCGCCGCTCAGGGCTCCGGCTCGGCGTTTCAGGAAGGGTTTCAGGCGGCTGAATACCAGCAAGTCCTTTAGTCTTTGGGTTCGGTGACTGGTGGTGACACCGAACAGGTCCGCGTAGAACCGCAGGTTTTCCTGCACCGTCAGATCGGGGTATAGGGAAAAGCGCTGGGGCATGTAACCCACCAGGGAACGGATACGCCGGACCTGTTTATTGGGGTCGTGACCGTCCACCAGAACGGTTCCGGAATCGTAAGGCAGCAGGGCACAGAGGATGCGGATCAGGGAGGTTTTGCCTGCGCCATCGGGACCGATCAAGCCGAATCGCTCGCCGTAGGGGATTTCCAGGGATACGGATTCGACGGCGGTGACGGATTGATAGGTTTTGGTCAGGTTCTCGTTTTTGATGGCGTGTTCTGTCATGGGGATTCCGAGATCACGGCTTCGGCGGGCATGCCGATTTTCAGGATTCCGTCGGGATTGGGGACGTCAATTTTCACAGCGTACACCAATCCGGCACGTAATTCCCTGGTGATGATATTCTTAGGTGTGAATTCGGCTTTAGACGCAACCCAGCGTACGATTCCCAAAAGGTTTCGGTCGCCCACAGCGTCCACGCGGATTTGTGCTTCCGCACCCAGCGAAATGCGATCGATGTCCTCTTCCTTAATATAGATTTTCATCCACATGGTGTCCAGGTCGGCGAGGAGCAGCATCCGGTCACCGTAGCGCACTACTTCGCCGGGTTCGTGGAGCCGTTCCAGTACCACGCCGGAAATGGGAGCACGGATGGCGGCGTTGGTGATGTTCTCCTGGAGCCGATCCAGGGATTTTTGGATGCGGTTTTTGCGGGCGGCTAATTCCTGGGATTTGTTTTGGATTTCCTTTAGTGCCCATTCCGCTACTTTTTCCTTGGTCAGGATTTCATCCAGGGTTTGCTGGGTCACGGAACCATCGTCGAACAGAGCTTGTGTCCTGTGGGCGGTGGTTTGAGCAAGCTGGGCTTCTTCCTGGGCGCGGGCATAGGTCAGCCGGGTTCCTTTTATCATGGCATCTATTTCCGCCTGCTGCGCCTCCAACTCCTGATATTGTAGGACGAGGTCTGTGGAGTCGATGCGGGCGATGATTTCATTCATTTGCACCCGGTTGCCTTCTTGGCAGTTGACCTCCATGACAGCACCGACAGTGCGAGAAGCCACCGCAACCTCCCGGGCTTCGAGGATACCGGAACCCCAGAGGTCAGGGTGCGTCACCTTTTGACAGGCGCTAATCATAATTACCGAGGGTAATAACAGCAAGATTATGTATCGCCATGACAGCATGGGTGGTTCCTTTCGGTGGTTTTTCAGGTTTCAGTTCTGGCAGCTGCCGGACTGGCAGACGAGGGCGTCTGCCAGCACTATGTAACCCCCCCTTTGTTCCCCCCCGGGAACCGGGGGGGAGATTTAACTGCAAATCACTATGTTAACTCGTTTCATTACAACATTAATATTGGTCAAAAGTTTCGCCGTTGGCGCGGATCAGGTCGGCGACAGCCAGCCGGTAATCCAGGATTGCCGCAGTCAGTGACAGTTGGGATTGGGTCAGGGACTCCCGAGCGTTCTGATAGGTGGTTTCGGTCACTTGCCCCTGCCGCCACAGTGATTCAACCAGTTGGAAGCGCTCCTGGGCAGTTTGGTGGCTCTGCCGGGCAAGCTGCCAGGCGCTCTTAGACATATTTACGTTCAACTGCGCAGACTGGCGTTCCTGTTCGATATGCCTTGCAACTGCTTGCCGTTTTTCCATAGTCGCATCCAGCAAGTTCTGTTTCTCTTCCACCGCTGCCTTCACGGCACCGCCTCGGTACAGGTTGAAGTTCAAGGACAATCCGGCAGTGGCATACGCCATCCATTCATTCTCGACCGGATCCAGCCCAGGACGACCGTAGCTGCCGGTTCCGGTAAAGTATAGATGGGGAAGTTGATTTGAACTCGCCATCTCGATTTGGAACTCAGCGGCGGCAACTTCCAGGTCACTGGCGCCGACTTCGGCGCGCTGCTCAAGGGGTACATTTTGATTCTCGTGATTCTCGTTATCGGGAAATGCGTCCCATTGTTCCATGGAAAATGTCATGGGGCTGTCCTGGGGCAGGTCGAGGATTGATAATAACGCGATACGTGTCAACTCTTTTTGGTTGTTGGCATTCAATAACTGTTGCTGTGACAGATTCAGGGCAAGCCGGGCTTCCAAGACTTCCATTTGGATTGCCATACCCTGCTGGTAGCGGGATTCGATTTCATTAAGGTGACGTTGGGTTTGGGTGATATCTTCTTCGATGATTTTAGCAATTTTTATGGCTTTTAGATAGGAGAAATACCGGGTTCTAAGCTGGGACCGTAGGTCCTGGCGCAAGCGCTGCAGTTGGAAATATGCCAATCCGGATCGTACTTGTACCAGCCGGGCGTTCCAAGTGTTTTTACCGCCGGCGTAGATGGGATATTCCAGGGAGATACGAAAGTCGGCGACGTCTTTGTCGCCAAAGGGGATGGCTCTTCCGGGTATTGTTACGTTCCCTGCGGGTGGCGGTAGTGCGAGTGTCTGCTCGGGGAATTCGATTTCCATGACTTCAGAAGTTACGGAATAGGCTGCGCCCAGGCTTACTGAGGGTAACAAGGCGCCCAGGGCGATTTTAAGACGGGCGTCGGCTGCAGCTATTTTACTCTCAGCACTTTGTAAGGCGGGATTGCGATCATCCAGCAGGTTGAGGCAATCTTCCAAGCTCAGAACGCCTGCGATGTGATCGCCGCACTGGGCTCCGGTGGATACCATGATGACGGATACCAATATTAGTAGTATTTTTTTCATTGCGACTCCCCGATTTGTATCCCATGGAAGAATTGGTCCACGACTGCTTGGGGGCGATCCTGCCAGAAAGTAGCGTCCATTTCCGATCCAAGTAGGGTTTCCAGGAGTGGGGCGGCAATAAAAGGGAAGATAATCAGTCCCAGGAGGTTCAACAGGGTGTGCCAGGACTGGACATCGCGGAAGGAGTTTTCCCGTTGTCCCTGGTCCATGGTTTTTTTGAATCGGTAATGTATGCTCTTATGGTCGGATTTGATAACTTCGGCGATTACTTGTTTCAATATCGGCGCTCCATCGGCGATTTCGCGTAGTATCATCTTGGGAAGCTCTTTATTCGCCTGCAGGAATTCATGATAGGCTTTTACCATTTCTGTGAGGCGTTCAGTTGGAGGTCCTTCCAATTCGAGAGCGCCCCAGATTTGCGTCATGATCTGCATGAAGGTACTTTTCAGCACCTGGTAGTACAAGTGATCTTTTGAGGAAAAGTAATAGTAGATCATGGCTTTATTGACGCCGGCAAGGTGGGCGATGTTATCGACTCTGGCGCCGTCTTTCCCCCGATCGATGAAGACGGCTCTGGCGGCGTTGAGGATTTTCTCGCGAGAAGTGATTGCCATGTTGTATATCCATTAGTTGTTGATAAATATTAGTTTCTCGACACATGTTAACCACATAGTTAAACTAAACGGTTATTTAAATATATAAAAAGAATAGGATGAAGTCAAGTATTTTTTGAAATTACAGCATTTTGGGTAGTGAGAAGGTTTTTTCAGGATTCACTTGATTTTCGGGAATTTATTTCTTAGTATATATAGTTTGGGTTAATATATCTATTTCAATCAACATGTAACATGGAACGGATAGGGTCTTAGGTGCAGATACGGATTTACATATTATGTTTGCTGGTGGTGTTGACGGGATGTGATTTGTTTACCACCAGGGAAGCGGAAGAGCCGGAAACCACTACGGATTTGTGCGGTCCGGCGACATTGTCCGATCATGTGACATCCGTGATCGAATGCGCATTGCAGTTTCATTTAGCGGAAGAATACTTGGCGGTCTTCGATGCTCAAGGATACCAATTTGTGCCGGATGGAGCGGCTTTAGGGAATTACAATGATTTGTTGCCGTGGGGGATCGACCAGGAGACGGATCATATCCAGAGGCTATTTTCCGAGCAAGTGGTTCCGTTGGATTCTGTAGTGTGGGTGGAATTCGAACCGGAGGAATCGGTGGAGTTGGGGGATTCCGCGCGGTATGTGGAAGCTTATACGTTGTATGTCGGTCATGTGTTGGAAGGGGTGCCCCGGCAAGTGGTGGGGCGGATGGAACTAACGGTGGTGCGGACGATCGATGGGACGTGGGTGATTCGGCGATGGCGGGACGAGGCGGTGGGGAACCAAGCAACCTGGAGTGATATTCGGGCGTTGATCCGATGAGGAATTTATGGCGACATATCATGGTGGGGATTGGGTTTTCCGGGGTAACTGCGTTAGTATATGTGGGGTGTGTCAATCCATTCGCGCCGGAATTGGGGAATCCGGCGACGTCGTTATGGACGGAACAATTGACGGTGGGCAGGTTATTGCAGAATTTTCGCAATGCGTATAACTATGCGGATTCGCTGCACTATGCGGATTGTTTGGCGGATGATTTTACGTTTTTCTATTTCGATCCGGATGAGAACCGGTTCGATCAGTGGTACCGGGATACGGATTTGACCACCACCGGCGGGTTGTTTCGGCATTTCCGATCGATTCAGTTGGTGTGGGGAAGTCTGCCGTCGGAGATCGAGGAATTCGCCCAGGAAGACAGTTTGCTGGAATTTCAAGTGCCGTTTAATCTGTCGTTAGATGATTTGGCGCCGTTGTATGGGTTTGCACATTTTTCGGTGTATCGTCCTGTGGGAGGCAGGTTTCAGATATTGGTTTGGCGGGATGATTTTTAGTGGGGGAATATGTTGGGGAATCGAGGAAGCCGAACGGGTGATGATGGTAGAAAATTACATTCGAAATAAAGTAAATCCGAAATTCGAATATCGAAATCCGCCGGTAGGCGGACGAGTCCTAAACAATATCAAAATTCTAAATTCTAAATACAAAACATAAGAAGTCAGAAACTCGAAACATACGAGGTGATTCCATGCGGTTGGGAGTGAATATAGACCATGTAGCGACGGTTCGTCAGGCACGGGGAATCGATATTCCGGATCCGGTGTTGGCGGCGGGATTGGCGGAATTAGCCGGGGCACATGGGATCGTGTGCCATCTGCGGGAAGACCGGCGGCATATTCAGGACCGGGATCTGCGGATCCTCAAGGAGACGGTGAAGACCCATTTGAATTTGGAAATGGCTGCCACCGGCGAGATGGTGCGGATTGCGTTGGAAACGCAGCCGGATATGTGTACGTTGGTGCCGGAACGGCGGGAAGAATTGACCACCGAAGGGGGATTGGATGTGGTGGGGCAGGAAGAGCACTTGAAGCAAGCAGTGCGGGAACTTCGCAGTGCGGGGATTGTGGTTAGTTTATTTATCGATCCTGCATTGGAGCAGGTGAAGGCGTCGGAACGGGTGAAGGCGCAAGTGGTGGAACTGCATACCGGGACATACTGTGAGGCCTATGGGGTCGAGGAAGCCTTGACGGAATTGGGAAAGTTGGAAGATATGTCTTTGGCGGCGGAAAAGTTAGGGCTCCGGGTGTCAGCCGGGCATGGATTGAACTACCGAAATGTGGTGCCGGTGGCGTCGATTCCGCAAGTGGAGGAATTGAATATCGGGCATTCCATTATAGCCCGGGCGGTGATGGTGGGGCTGGAAGCGGCAGTGAGGGAGATGTTGGATTTGATTTTGTAAGTTTACAATCCGCCATAGGCGGACAAGGTTAGCAAGTTTACAAGTGAGCAAGTGCCCCCCCTTTTATTCCCCCCCGGGAATCCGCCATTAGGCGGACAAGCCGGGGGGGAGAAGAACTGGATCCCGCATTCCGCTAGTGGGCGGACTTGAAACATGCC
>CBDVBD010000130.1:0-9589 GCA_965372135.1 uncultured bacterium
ACCGAAGAATTTGCCCGTCGTAGGCTGGGAAGCGGCGGTGGTGACGATCCGGAAAAGTGGGTGGAGCGTGTATTGACCCCGTTTCCAGGCGATTTCGCACCCCAGGTTAAGGAAATGATCGACACCGCTATATTAGCAGTCGAACATTGGATTAACGAAGGGATCGAATCGGCAATGAATCGGTTTAATGCCGCAAGTGTGATTGTCCAGGAATGGCAATCTATCAAACAAAAACCAGACTCGCAGGATAAAAAATCATCGGAATAAAGCTGGCATAATCACAGAGGAAGTCAATGGGTATGTCACAATTAATGTATGTGTTGCCTCTTTTGGGGTTGTTGGCATTAGTGTTTGCATTTGTGAAGTCCCGGTGGGTAACCACCCGTGATCCGGGTACCGAGCAGATGCAGGAAATAGCCGGGCACATCCGGGAAGGCGCCATGGCGTTTCTGGGCAGGGAATACCGGGTGCTGGCGCTGTTTGTAATTGTGGTGGCGGTGCTCCTGGCATACGGGAATATATCTCAGGGACTACCGTGGTTGGTGGCGTTATCGTTTGTGATTGGCGCTATCTGTTCGGCGACCGCCGGATATTTCGGTATGCGGGTAGCGACTGCAGCCAATGTGAGAACCGCGCAGGCGGCTCGTACCGGTCTTTCCGGCGCTTTGAATATCGCGTTTTCCGGTGGTACAGTAATGGGAATGAGTGTGGTGGGACTTGCTATTTTGGGGCTATCACTGTTGTATTTCCTCTACCATAATGTTTTTAATTACGATATCGCGACCGTGGTCAGTATTATCACCGGATTTTCGTTGGGGGCGTCATCGATTGCCCTGTTTGCCAGGGTGGGGGGGGGGATTTACACCAAAGCGGCTGATGTGGGAGCGGACTTGGTGGGGAAAGTGGAAGCGGGGATTCCCGAAGATGATCCGCGAAATCCTGCAGTAATTGCTGATAACGTGGGCGACAACGTGGGTGACGTGGCTGGCATGGGAGCCGACCTGTTCGAATCCTACGTGGGTTCGATCGTGGGGTCAATGGTGATTGGTTTGACCTGGACGAAGTCACTGCACGCCGCCGGTTACCCTTCCTATAATGCGGTATTTCTGCCGTTGTTCTTAGCGGGATTGGGGATTCTGGTTTCCATCTTGGGAACGTTGTTCGTGCGCACTAAGGAAGGCGCCAATCCTCAGACCGCATTGAATATCGGAACGTTTGGTGCCGGGATTTTCATGGTGATCGTGTCGTTCTTTGTGATTCAATGGGCGCTGCCCAGTCATTTTACCGTAATGGATTTAGGTGGGGAGAGAGTATTAAGCTCCATGGGGGTGTTCTGGGCGACGATTGCCGGATTGGCAGCCGGGATTGCAATCGGACTGATCACCGAATATTATACCTCGGAATCCCGCAGTCCGTCTCACAAGATTGCAGAAGCCAGTCAGACCGGCGCCGCCACTAACATTATCGCCGGATTAGCCACCGGCTTGCGGTCCACCGCCATGCCGGTGATTGTGCTGGCGATAACCATTATGATATCCTACTATTTTTCCGGGCTGTACGGGATTGCCATTGCCGCGTTGGGGATGCTTTCCACCACCGGGATTCAATTAGCGATTGACGCCTATGGTCCCATTGCCGACAATGCCGGCGGGATTACGGAAATGGCGCATCTGGGTGCGGACGTCCGGGCTCGGACGGACAAGTTGGATGCAGTGGGGAATACCACGGCAGCCATCGGCAAGGGATTCGCCATCGGATCGGCGGCGTTAACTGCATTGGCGTTGTTTTCCGCTTTTACTACCGTGATTAAAGTCAAGTATCCTGATTTTACCATTAACGTGTTGGATCCGGGAGTGATGGCGGGATTGTTTGTGGGAGCGATGTTGCCCTTCCTGTTCTCGTCCTTTGCCATGCGGGCTGTAGGAAGAGCGGCTTTTAAGATGATCGAGGAAGTGCGGCGGCAGTTCAAGGAAATCCCGGGTTTGATGGAAGGAACCGCTAAAGCGGAATTCGCCAAATGCGTGGATATCTCCACCAAAGCTGCTATCCGGGAAATGGTGGCACCGGGACTACTGGCGATACTGACGCCAGTAATTGTGGGATTTGCATTTCCCAATAAAGCGATTCTGGGTGGATTGCTAGCTGGAGTCACGGCATCCGGTGTGCTGATGGCGATATTTATGGCGAATGCCGGCGGGGCTTGGGACAATGCCAAGAAACACATCGAAGGTGGAGCTTACGGCGGCAAGGGTTCCGATGCCCACAAGGCTGCTGTGGTAGGTGATACCGTGGGGGATCCATTCAAAGATACCGCAGGACCATCGTTAAATATCTTAATCAAATTAATGTCGGTGGTGTCTTTGGTGATTGCCCCGTTGCTGTAAAAGTCTCGATGCAAATATCAGAAATAGTTAAAACGTAACTCATTTTAAAATGACTAAAAAACTAACCCCTGCTCCGGATAACGGTTCCGGAGCCAAAACGACCGAAGGGAGTGTGTATGAGAACTTATGAAATGATGGTGGTCATCGATCCATCGCCTGACATGGATAAAATCGATAAGGCGATCACCAGGATCGAGGAAATGATCACCGGGAAGAAGGGTAAGATACATCTCACCGACCGGTGGGGCAGGAGACGACTGGCGTATGAAATTCAGCACCGTCAGTACGGATATTATATCCTGTTCACATTCGAGATCGATCCTACGGAAATCAATGATATGAACCGGACGCTGCGGTTGAATTCCATGGTGCTCAGGCATCTGATCTTGGTCCTTGAGCCGAAGATGGTGGAATTGGTACTATCGAAACTGAAGAGGTCTCAGGAGGAAACAGTGGAAGAGCCGGTTAAGGAAAAGGATGTAACCAAGCCGGAAGATTTTAAATCAGAAGAAATTCCTCCACCACCTGAGGAAATCAAGCCGCAGAAAGAGGCTGCGCCGATTCTTGAACCTGAACCGCTTGCCGTGGAGCAACCCCCAGTAATTAGAGAAACACCTCTAACGGAAGAGTCTCCTATGGCGGAAAAACCACCTGCTGATGACGAGGCGGAGGTCAAGCAGCAAGCATCGGAAGAGAGCCCTGAGACCGATTCCGAGGAGGATAAGGAGTGATCGAATACCGGGAAAGGAGATGTGTCCCAGCAGAAATCCGAAGAGTCCGATCCCGAATTATGGAATCACAAACGCTATGAGAGGAGTGGGTTATGGCTGATTTAAGGATGCCGGATATAAATAGTGTGATGATTGTTGGTAACCTGATTAGAGATCCTATTTTTCGACAGACAACAACCGGCACACCGGTGGCAAATTTTACCATCGCCTCCAACCGCAAATACAAGGATAGTACGGGGCAGGTGAAGGAGGATGTGTGCTTCATCGGAGTGGTAGCATGGTATAAATTAGCGGAAAGCTGTTACGAAAATTTGAAAAAAGGCAGCGCCATTTTGGTGGAGGGTGAGCTGCAGAGCCGCAACTGGAAAACGGAGGATGGTTTCAACCGGAATGTGGTTGAGATCAAAGCTCGCAGAATCCAGTTTTTAAACAAGCGGGATTTCAATTCCGGCGCTTATTCACCCGCGAGAGAAGAAGCGGAAGACAAAGCGGACGCCGAGGAGGTTAAGAAAGAAGCAACGACCGAGGAGACGGAGGATCAGGAAGAAATCGAATCCAAGGACGACACGCCCGAAAATCCCGACCGGTTTGATTTTGGGTATCGGGAACTGAAATTGTAATTTTAGGAGGTAATATAAGTGCGTAGACGTCAAACATCACAACGTCGTCCCGGGGCATTGATGACCCCCAAGAAGCGGATTTGCCGTTTCTGCGAGCAGGGCGATGTGCAGATAGACTACAAAGATGACAAAAGGTTATACCGTTTTATCACCGAACAGGGCAGGATTATCCCCCGGCGGATATCAGGGACCTGTGCCCGCCATCAACGGCAGTTGGAGTCAGCGGTAAAACGGGCTCGCCATTTGGCACTGCTGCCCTATGTGTTGGAAATCCCCCGGTAGGTTTTTTCGCGCGATCTGAGCATTATTCTGATCGCGCTGGAACTCAACCGTTGAGTAGAGGAACTATTGACCGCTCATAAACATGGGCGGTAAGAACAGATAGAGGACAATGATGGAAATAATATTACGCAAGGACATGGATCGCTTGGGGAAGGTGGGCGACCAGGTCAAGGTAAAGGATGGATATGCCCGGAACTATTTGATCCCAAGAGGGATGGCGTTTAAGGTTATGCCATCTAGTTTGGCAATGATTGCCGAAGAGCAAAAATTGGCGCAGGTGCAGGAGCGGAGAGTGCTCAAGAATGCCGCCGATTTGAAAGAAGCGATCGAAAAGACATCGCTGACGGTTAAGGTGCTGGTGGGTCAGGAAGAAAAAATCTTTGGATCTGTGACTTCCCAGGTAATCACGGAACTGTTAGCGGAAAAGGGTATCGAAATCGACCGCCGGAAAATCCAACTGGACGACCCGATCAAAGCACTCGGGGTGTATGACGTTCCCATCAAATTGCACACGGATGTGGAAGCCAAAGTCAAAGTATGGGTGGTGAAATAATCCTTCTGCGATGGGAAATCAACCAAGCGATCAACATAAATAGCGTATCTTTAGAATGAGGAAATAAAGAATTTCACTTTCTTGAAAATACGCAATTTGTGTCGCCGTCCTGCATAGAATGCACTGTTTGAGAATTCCACAATATCTAATATCCCTAAAATACAGTTAGTTGCAAGCTAATATTTCCAGCGGAAGTTGGGCTTGAAATTTGCTATATGATGAGTGGTTAAGTGTGAGTATATTTCACGACATGCATTAAACGGATGATTGTGAATCGCAATCGGTGCTAACATGGAAGTCCCATCAGGGATTTTCCCAGGATAGCACCGATTTGGCAATTTAGCACGATTTGCCGTCACGGATAACAGCTCGGAGGAATGAATCATGTAATGGCGCTACAGCCTTTTACTTGTTGCTTTAATGGCGCTGATGGTAAGCAACGGTTACTGTCAATATGAACAAAATGTGTGGCAAACACATAACGGGATTACAGTCCGGCAGGGATACCATATTGAATGGTTTCGAGCCGGGTACCAGGATCCCAATACCGGTGACCAAATCTACACCTGGTCGGATTGCCGGGAAGGCGACCGGGATGTCTATGCGCAAAAGATGGATGTGAACGGGAATCCACTGTGGGGCGATGAGGGGAAATTGATCAGCCGTGCCGTGGGGAGGCAGGAAGATTCCGATGTGATTTACGTAGGTGACGGCAACTGGATTTTTGCATGGGTGGATTATCGCCGTACACCTAACATATTTGTAGCCGGGGATGTGTATGCACAGAAGGTGGATTCCAACGGAGATCCACTGTGGGATCCTGCCGGAGTGGCTGTTTGTACGGCAGATGGTGTACAGATAAGCCTGAGATTAGTTCATGATGGATCCGGTGGTTTGATTATCCTATGGGAAGATGATCGTGCTGATGTCAATGATATTTATGCGCATCACGTGCTATCTTCAGGGGTTGTTGATTCTACCTGGCCCGCCGATGGATTGGTGGTGGTTCACGAACTTGATCGACAGGAAAAACTGACGGTGGACACCGATGGACAGGGAGGTGCAATTGTCGCATGGGAAGACAAACGGTCAGTCGCCAGTACCGGAATGGATATATATGCACAGCGGGTGACTCCTGATGGCACGCTCGAATGGGATCAAGGTGGACTGCCAATCTGCACCTTGGAACTGGATCAAAGCAGTCCCAAGCTCTGTCCTGATGGGCGGGGTGGTGCTTATATAGTTTGGAGCGACCGGCGATCTGAAATACATTCTGGCGATTTGTATTTTCAGAGAGTGGATGACCGGGGAAATCCGTATTTTGATCCGGACAGTGGTGCTATACTCTGTGATGAAGTTCGGGAGCAATTTAAGTGCCGGATTATGTACGGAGGCGAGGCAAGTGCAATCTTTACCTGGGAGGATTACCGTAATGATCCGACTAATACCGTTTCTGATATCTATGCACAGAAGGTGGATTCATTGGGAAATTTCGTATGGGGTAGTAACAGTGTGGTAGTCTGTAATGCTCCTTATACGCAGGATGGCGCTCGTTTGACGACTGATGGTGCAGGTGGGGCTATCATTGCTTGGGAAGATCAACGGGTATTGGGAGCCCCATTTGAATCGGATATATATGTGCAGCGGATATTGGCAAATGGAATAGCAGCATGGACCACCAATGGAGTGGAGATATGCAACGAAACCGGATGGCAGCATTCAGTGCTGTTAAAGCCGGATCTCAATAGCGGCGCTTTCCTTGTCTGGGCGGACCTGCGTACCGGATCCATCGGGTTATACATTCAACATGTCAATAACTCTGGTCAAATCCAGATGACAACCAACGGAGTTCGTGTTCATTACGGTATTGATGGTAATGTTGATAACCCAATGATTGTGCAGGCAACTCCCACCCGTTTTCTGACAGTGTGGGAGGATACTCGATTTGCTGGCACTACTCTGTTTGTGCAGGTGGTTGATCAAGATGGGAATCTGTATTTGCAGGAAAATGGAGATTCATTGTACACCATTGTGGAGAAAGAGGCTATAGAGGAGTCGCAGCTGGTGACAGATTTCCAACAAGGCGGACTGTTAGTGTGGAGAGATAATCGCCCTTCTAATAACGGATTCAACCAAGTGTTTGCCCAGCGTCTTGACTCAGATGGAACCCCGTTATGGACTTTTGGAGGAGTGCATGTTTTTTCTATCTTAGAGGAGCAACAGTATCCTCATATTGCTGGGGATGAATCCGGCGGTGCCTTTGTGGCATGGTCGGGGATAGTGCCGGGTTTGATGTATATACGTATTTACGCTCAGCACCTTGATGCTTCTGGCAATCAGATGTGGAATCAACGAATCCAGGTATCAGTATCATACGATGTAATGGAGGATTTTTGCCGTGGCGCGGTACCTGATGGTGAAGGTGGGGTCATCATTACCTGGTATGGAGGTGTTTCGGGTGATTATAATGTGCTCGCGCAGAAGTTGGATGCCAACGGGAATGCCTTATGGCAAGCGGGAGGACTGGAGGTATGCAATGTCATCAACAACCAGAAGCAGCCGGTGGTAATCCCTGATGGAACCGGCGGGGCGGTGTTTGCCTGGGAGGACAAACGGGATTCCGTCGACATAAACGTAGTGGCGCAGCGAGTGGATCGATCCGGAAACCTGGTCTGGCCCGATACCGGATTGATAGTCTGTGATACTTCGAATGTTCAGGGAGGGATCCAGTTGGAGAAGGACTCCGATGGAAATATATTCATTATATGGGAAGATTATAGAGACAGTGTGTCGCTTGATTTGTATATGCAAAAAATAACCCCATCAGGCGAGTTATTGTTTCCACATAATGGATTGACGGTAGTGGAGGAAGTAAAAGATCAAGTAGCACCCAAAATGGTTAGTGACTCCGAGGATGGTGTGTACATCGTATGGCAGGATGGTCGTGTCGCTGCAATTGATAGTATTAGGGACGATATTTATTGTTCGCACATAGTGGGAAATGGTGAGCTGGCTGATCCGACCGGTTGGTCCTGGCAGGCGAATGGAAACGTTGTTTGCGATGCTGTCGATTTTCAATACTTTCCAGCTATTGCTACTGATGGTGAAGGTGGTGGGATAGTAGTTTGGAGCGATTTACGAGCCTCAGGGAAGGATCCGGTTTTTAATCTGTTTATGCAGCGCATCAATGATTTTACTACATCCGTGGAGATAGAGAAATCACAACCGGTGCCGGTGAAGTTCAGCCTGGAACAAAACTATCCCAATCCCTTTAATCCCGCTACCAGAATACGGTATAATTTATCACACACCGGTCATGTCAAATTGGTGATTTACGATATCCTGGGGCGCAAAGTCCGTATCCTGCAAAATCAGGTGATGACCTCGGGATCCCATGAGGTGATATGGAACGGTAAAAATTCATCCGGAACCTATGTTTCCAGCGGGATATATTTCTATAAGTTGGAAGTCAATGACGATTCAATAATCCGTAAGATGGTGCTGTTGAAGTAGCCGTGAATAAAGTATAAATTTTCTTTAGTGATTTTTATCTGATTTACTGATCTTTTAAATTTTAGACGTGGGACGGGTTAACTTTAATCAACGGTAAAACATAACGGAGGGTCCGATGATGAAAAGGTATAACCAACTATTAATGTTACTGTTCGCAACCCTAACAGTAACCAGCGCATCGGCACAATATGCGCCAATTCTCTGGGATACTTCCGGAGTGAATCTTCGGCAGGGACATCACACACGATGGCACCGGGCTGGTGCTCACGATCCTTTAACGGGAGATATGGTGTACACCTGGTCGGATTGCCGGCAAGGTAATCGCGATGTGTATGCGCAGAAGATCGATGTAAATGGGAATGCCCAATGGGACGAGGGGGGGAAGCTGATTATCTCCGAAGTAGGTCGTCAGGAAGATCCGGAGGTGTTGTATGCGGGGAACGGCACTTGGATTATTGTTTGGATTGACTTCCGCAATGATCCGGAAGATCTAATAGACAGCGATGTGTACGCGCAAAAAGTGGATTCCAATGGCGATCCATTATGGAATCCCGCAGGAGAGCCTGTTTGTTTAGATCCCGATGGACCAACAGACCTTCATCTGGTTTCTGACGGAGCGGGGGGAGTGCTGATTGTCTGGCAAAATATGTACAGATATGCAAACGTTTACACAGACAATATTTTTGCTCAACGGATTACCTCGAATGGGCAGGTTGCGCCAGGCTGGCCGGTGAATGGTGATACTGTGAACGCCTGTACGGGGCAGCAGGATGCTATATCAGTGGATAGCGACGGACAGGGTGGCGTTATTGTGGCTTGGGAAGATAATCGACTTGGTGATTACGATATCTACGTACAAAGGGTGGGCTCAGATGGAACGTTGATGTGGAACCCCAATGGTCAGCCGATTTGTATGGTGGATGGTTATCAATACGATCCGGAACTGTGTCAGGATGGTGAAGGTGGCGCCTATATCGTTTGGATGGATAGACGGTGGGAATTTAATTTTGGCGATCTGTATTTCCAACGGGTAAATTCCTTAGGAAACCCGGTATATGAAGACACCGGGCGAGTGTTGTGTAATGCGGATAGGGCGCAGCGGTACAGCCGGATCATGTATTCCCAAGATGGGGGTGCTATATTCACCTGGACGGATTATCGCAATGATCCTAATAATGATCTTTCTGATATCTATGCACAGAAAGTGGATACATCGGGGAATTGTCTGTGGGGTGATAACGGATTACTGGTGTGTAACGCCAATGAATCGCATGAATCGCAAAATTCCCCTCAGTTTACCTCGGATGGTGCCGGCGGAGCCATCATTGCTTGGGAAGATCAGCGGAACTTGGGCTCCCCATTGGAATCGGATATATATGCACAGCGGATATTGGCAAACGGAACAGCGGTATGGACCGCCAATGGAGTTGTAGTCTGTGATGCAATATATGGGCAGAGTTCCGTTCTGCTGAAACCCGACGGCAACCAGGGTGCTTTTTTCTTCTG
>CBDVBD010000131.1:0-9563 GCA_965372135.1 uncultured bacterium
TTTCATACCAGGCGATCATGTCGTCCGAAGCGTCCGCTGAGAGAACATCGTTGTCGCCATCCCCGTCTAGATCGGCGCTGAAGACGGATACGGCATTGCTCGCACCGGTAGCGACAACCAGCTCAGGACCAAAGCTACCCAGACCATCGGTATTTTCAAACCAGATGATCACGTCGTCCGAAGGGTCCGCTGAGAGAACATCATTGTCGCCATCCCCATCCAAATCGACGCCGAGGACGTTTGAGCAATAATAGACTTGATTGGAAATGACTATCTGACCGCTAAAAGTGGTTTGTGCTGCACTGACAGACACAATCAGCAGTATCGAGACTAATACTGATAGGTATTGACCTATACATCTGCTGTTTTTTATGATCGAGAACATTATTCCTCCTTATGGATTTATTGCTGGATGACATTGCAGTCTCTTCACTGCCATCATCCCGCACTTGATAGCTTGCCCTTCAGCGGCGGGATCCAGTTCCGTAGGTCGGGTTCTGAATGATGCGAAGCGAATGAAAAACCCGACATTAAACTCGCTACTTTAATAAAACCACCTTCTTCACCTGATGATGCTCCCCCGCCTCCATCTGCACAAAATAGATGCCGGAGGGGGAATCGGCGGCGTTCCAGGTTAGGTGATGGGTGCCCGAATCGGAGATTTGGTTCAGAAGGGTGGTGATGTGTTGCCCTAAGATGTTGTATATATCAACCTTAACTAACGCACGTACCGGCACGTCATAGGAAATGATGGTGGTGGGATTGAAGGGATTGGGATAGGCGGGGTGTAAGGCGAAGGAATGGGGAGGCTTG
Source organism: uncultured bacterium (assembly GCA_965372135.1). GTDB lineage: Bacteria > Electryoneota > RPQS01 > CBDVBD01 > CBDVBD01 > CBDVBD01. The sequence continues at coordinate 814 of CBDVBD010000131.1, forward strand.
ATAGTCTGGATGGACGGAGCCCCACTCACCGCGGTATCCGGTCCGGTCTTCACCAGCCAAGCGTCAATTAAATAATCGTTAGGCGGTATATAAATCCTGAATTCTCCTGCTACGATATATCCGCCATCGGCGGTCAGAGCTACTGATCTGCCATATTCTGAATCTTCACTACCATAAACCATTGTCCAAATTGTATCACCCACGGTATTTATTTTAAGCAAGTAAAGATCATATCCGCCAGAACCAAATGACTCAGTATATCCGGCAATTATATACCCCCCATCAATGGTCTGCTGTACTTCATCGGCATATTCAAAGCCGTCCCCACCATAGGTGCGAGTCCACAATGTATCTCCCAAACTATCAGTTTTAACCACGTAAATATCACTTCCACCCGCACCATACGAATGAGTCGATCCCACGACAATATATCCCCCATCCGTGGTCTGCAGGACTGATCGGGCTCTGTCATAGTCGTTACCACCGTAAGTACCAGTCCACTGCAGATTGCCCAGACTGTCAGTGTTTACAAGATATATGTCAGACTCTACACCACCTCCATTAAACCCAACGAGAATAAATCCTCCATCCCTGGTTTGGCGGACACAATATGCCGTTCTGTCATTGGGTCCTCCATAAGTACGCGTCCAAATAGTATCACCAAGACTATCAATTTTCACAAGGTACATATCAAATAAATCCATATAAGTTTCTCTTGAATCACCGGCAATGACATATCCACCATCAGTGGTTTGTTGCACGGATTCTGCGTTATCTGAGCTTATACCCCCATAGGTGCGTGTCCACAGGGTATCACCCTGACCATTTGTCTTCAACACATACATGTCAACAGCACCAGAACCAAAGGAGGCGGTTCGCCCTGCAAGGATATATCCTCCATCCGATGTCTGCAGAACAGATTTGGTATCGTCAACTTCTTCTCCACCATATAAGCGGTACCAATCTATATTACCAACGCTATCGGTTTTTACCAACAAAGCATCGGTGCCATACCATAAACTGGGACCGGTTTTCCCGGCATAAATATATCCACCATCCGTGGTCTGTTGCACAGAATAGGCGATATCAGTACTATCTAATCCAAAAGTTCTAAACCATTCTACTTCTGGAGGCTGTGAGCACACATGAGACATTGTCATAAATTCAATCACAACCGACAGGACAAGTGCGATTTCGATTGTTGATCTCATGATGAATCCTCCCAAAATTGTTTTTTAGGGTTTTGTCTGACAATGGATAGTTTCAGAATCCGAATTACTGAGTTATCACAACTTTATACCACAAGGTTTCGTTGTTTTCGGACAATCGCATTCCACAATAGTTTTCAAGATCATCCACATCCAATTCGGTATTCTCTGAACCATCCGGATTCAGAGAAAAGAACCTAACACGGTCTTGTTGTACATGCAGCCTAATATAAGCACCGATACCTTCAACTCGGACTTCGAAGGGATCTAATGCCCATATCCCTACTGCCTTCCATATGTCGGGTGCCCAGTCCGGTAAATGTTGAGGGCGCGGTGCATCATCTAGCCTCTGTCCAGTATTTTCAATTTCGCCGGTAGCAGTGATGAGGTAGGTCTTAGTACCTTCGGGAGATATGTCTCTGAATATCATCGCGATCAAGGCAGATGTGGTCAAGGAAATATCTCCTATGCTGCCTCCTGCTAAAACTCCACTGGTGAAATAATGCGGACTATCGGTGTCAATCGCCCCCGCCAAGACCTGAACATTCTCGGTGTCTGCTTTGAAAAATGCATCATCACGATGATCAGGGTCGTTGTACCACTCTAATTCTCCGGTATCCGTTCTAAAAATATGATCTTGAGGGGGAGCGGGGGTCTGAGACACAAAGTGCTCCTCTCCCTTGTTTATTTCCATCCTTCGCAGCAGAGTGGCATAGGCTGGAAGGTATCCCTCATCAGCCGAATAGGGATTTAAGGAATGACCGAGTGCATGAGTCGGGTCGGATAATCTCATATGCTCGACATCATACGGATCCTCCAACACATCTTTTCGAGTGGTAATTACCTGAAGCGGGGTACCACCAGTGCTGACGTCATGCCTGCGAAACAGCAGTGCCGCGACCGTAATTGCCGCTAATTTTGTCATATGGCGGTCGAAGTCATTCTTCAATGCAATATAATCCCTTTCCCAATGTTCGTCACCCCGATAAGCGAAAACCACTAATCCATCCCAATCCTGAAATGCAGCATACATGGCTGCAAGTAATATCGGCTCTGCCTGGTGGGGATTGGGGTGGACACTGGCGATCTCGGTCGCTACGTAGGGCTTTCCTGTGACTTTTGCACCTGAAATATGTGGAATAGGTTGATGGTTTAGCCAAACAGTTTTAAAGAAGGGATATTTGGTAATCGAATCGAGAAAGAAAGAGGTACTCCAACCGCAATAACTGGCATGATTATCGTGGAATGTCGATGAATTTATAGTAGCATCCAAAGCGCCGGGTTGTGTCCCACTGATGGGGACTTGCACTCCTACTCCTGGTCCTGCAATGTTCTGTAAGTGGTTCACCATGTCTTGATGGTAGTCCTCTTCCAGTGATAATAGAAAATCTATATAGTTCATAGCAAGATCGCTGGTACAGATGCCGTCTCTTATGTCATTCCTGGTGGGTCTCGGGTCGGGATCTCCCCCTATATGTTCTGCCCACCAAATTTCCCAGAGCCTTTGTAATTCATTTTGGTAGTATTCACCCAGATTATCAATCCACCCTACTTGCAATCCCGATTCATTTTTTGACCACACCACCAGCAAAGAGTCCTCATTGGTGACCTCCACCATAGCGATGACCGGATCGTTGTAGTAAGGAAGCTGAGTGTATTGATTCACATGGGTGAGCAATTGGGTTGCGTATTCCTTATGCCTTTCTCGCATTATTAAATCGAAAATGTCCACTCCTTTGTTGAAATCTGGCATATGATCATCGTGGACAATATCGTCCGCTGCGGTCAGTGTTCGACAAACATGCAGACAGAGATTGGCGAATATCCCATGCTGTTTCAATTGGTCAATGAGGTAATCCAATTTCTTCAATTGGTCAGGGTCTAATGTTCTCTTAGAACCATCACCAATATCTAACCAGATACCGTCGGGTGCGTATGACATATCCATAATACACAGGCGGACCAGGTTACATCCCAATTTTGCCAAACGCTGAGCAGCAACCTCCGATTCCTCTTGTGTTGGAAAATTCGATCCCCTACCAAGATTGCCTCCAAAGAACCTGATGCGTTGTCCGTTGTACTCGAGGTACCCCTTGTCATATATACCCACGAATCCATTTTCGTTGAGAATAGGCGAGTTTAGAAAACTCAGGTTTGTAACCGTATCGGCAACATCGTCCCAGGGAATAGTAAATTTGAACATTGGTTCCTCCCATATTTTTGGTTAGAAATAAAAAAAAGAATCACCACTCAAATGAGTTGCTTTTCTTTTAATATTTTGATATTAATATGTTTGCATGTCACATCCCATTAATTGGCACAGAAGCCTTGCCTAGATAATATATGGTTTAATTTATAGGATGTCAAGGATTATTTGCTGAATTGGCAAAATTTTACAATTGTAAACTAATTGAGTATGAAATGCGCCAGTAAGCGCACAAGTCCGCCAGTGGGTGGATTTAAAACCCGGCAGGAACTGAACTTTTGTCATGCGAAATTACTTATTAGCACTGGTGTAGTACAAAATAAAAAGCCACCGCATCACTTATGCGGCAGCTTTATTATTAAAGCTCACGAACCATATATCATTGACTATTCCACGCCGTCACCGCAAAAAATTTCTTTAATTCACTCTGCGCTATCCCGGACACGGTATAATAAGTCACCGTCGTATTGCCGATCGGTGTCAAACCAATACTCGACGTGATTGGCTCATCGTCTGTGTAAATGAAATACCTCGCTGCTCCCACCACCATCTTCCAATCCAATTCCACATCCGTCCCTACTATGGAAACCATCAACTCCTCTGGCATCGTAAGCCCGTCAAACGGATACTGCCAGACACGATCACCCGCCGTCGTCACCTCAAACACCACATTACGAGTGGAAATCAAGGTGTTGCCATTGGGAAGCCGGTTGGCGTCATACGGTATCTGGATCCCTTCACTGAATTCCCACACCATACTCCCCAACGAATCCACCTCGATAATCCGGTTGTGGTGGGTATCAACAATCAAGGTATTCCCGTTGGCAAGCCGGTCACCGTCTCTGGGCCAGCTCAGCCCGGTACTGTACTGCCAAACAATCTGCCCGGCAGGAGTTACTTCCAAAATCCGGTTGTTTTCCGAATCACTGAAAATCGTATTCCCGTTGGGAAGCCGGTCGGCGTTATGAGGTGCCGTGATATGCGTATCATCATTCCCCGGAACTCCCGTAACCCCAAATTGCCACACCACATTCCCCACCGCATCGATCTCAAATATCCGATGGTTGTCCCGGTCGGTGATCAAACGAGTATCGGTGGCTTCGATCCAATTGGCATCATTGGGATAATTCAAATGTGATCCGTCGGATAACGTGAGATCATCGGTATTCCATATAATATTCCCTAAGGAATCCATAATAACCACCCGGTCGTTCTTGGTGTCGGATATTATTACACTGTGGTCAGCCAGCAAGTCTCCATTGTGCGCCGCTTTCAACGATCCCTGCACAAACCAGACACATTCTCCTTCCGGAGTTATTTCAAACACCCCGCCGCTAGTCCCGGGACCGATAAAACCACCATCTGTCACCAAGGTGTTTCCATTTCCCAACCGGTCGCTGTCATGGATCATCATCGGGAGGTAAAGTTCCGGTGGATGAGGACGGAGATAGATGCTCACAGAAAATCCACCGGTATAACTTTGAGAATTGGTGGCTCTGATACGATACCAATAGGTTACCCCATTATCGACATTCGTATCAAAATAAAAAGTGTCGGTAACCGTTGCTATTATCGTCAGTGGATCTACACTGCCGAATATAGCTCGATAGACTTGCCAATAATCTATCGTGAATAATTCATCGTATTCCCACCATAAAATAGCGGCTTCATCCAAATCCATCGCCCACACTTCCGGAACGTTCGGTGAGATTGGATCCATTGCCGCCATTTCCCTAATCGCAGACTTTATATTGGACGTATCCAATGTTCCGGTATAATAAACCGGCATGGATAACGAATCAAACACCTGCCCCACCGGATTACCTAAATCTTCCAAATTTACCCTCACCCATGGGCAAGGTCCACCACACATTGCATTGCATAAATCTACTGCGTGTTTACCCTGGTACCAATCCGGTGGATAATAAAATCCGGGCCAACTGGCGTTGGGAGGCTGCCTACCGTCCCATTCCGCCTGAAGCCTCAAATACCGGCTGCGGATGGAACAGGTAAAATTCAACGCCTCCCGGTTAGACCACCAATCCAAATTCCCCTGTGACGTATCCATCGCTGTCGAATAGTGCCCGTACATTGCATAGTAATCTTCGGTGCGATTATTCGTGGAATCGGTATCCAGCAACCAGGGATCCCCCAATGTGGTATAGGACCCCAACGATCCCTCTATATCGATCAAACACTTAACCTCTAAATCCTGATACCGGCTCAAACACCCCGCCGCCGCTGCCATCCCGTCTCCATAAGCCGCTATCATCACATTGTTGTGCCTGCACTGATTGTACTCATGAATATATTCGATCATCGCCTTCAAATCATCCTGATGGTCGGTGCCGTGGTAATCTTCAACGCCCTGAGAAGGATTTGCCGACCCCCTGCCTTCGGGATTGTAAAAAACCTCAATATACCCTTCCGAGGCGATCAATCCCGTCAAATCCACCCCGGCATTCAAAGAATCCGGCACATAGATAACACAGGGAAACCTTTGTTCGCCATAGGTCTGCCGATGGGGACGAATTACCTTCACATACAGGTTGTTCCCGTTGGGCGCTTCCACATAATAACCCTCCACCACCTCGGTAATATATTCGCAGCAGGCTTCTTCCGTAATCAACCCCATTAATCCCAAGGTTAGCAGGAATACTGATATAACTGATAATGTTTTCACAAAGAAATCCATCATCGAATTAACAGACATCACATAATTTACGATTAGAATATATAGATTAAATATACGAATTATTTAATTCAATTTCAAGTGCTTTCACAAAAGATTACATTTTCTATAGCAATCGTCTTTATATCATCATAAATTCAATTTCTTTAAGTCCAGTGGTACATGGTCAACTAATATTGTACCCACCAAAAAAGTGCTTGCATGTTGCCTTCCTGATGTTTATATTGAAATGAAGGGGAATCCCTCCAACTCCTAACCTTCTACTGACTTCTATTCCCCTATCTCGTGGCATTGGGCGGTCATCTGATAAAGGATTCGAGCCATGCAGTGGTTTTTTCGTGCTTTTCCCCATTTCATTCATTGTTATCGGACTCTATCTGTTATTGCGGCAGTAGTGTTTTTTTGTCCGTTGCTATTTGCTGACACTACCTGGGTAGCGGGGGATGTGTATGGTGTATGGGACACAACCGGGAGTCCCTTTATGGTGACCGACACTATCACGGTGCCATTAGACTCCACACTGGAAATCCGACCAGGTGTGGAAATCTGGTTTCTGGATCAGGAAATCCGGCGGACGCCTATTTATGTATATGGACGGCTGTTAGCTGTGGGAGAAGAAAGTGACTCGATTTATTTTTTTTCACCGGGAGCTGGTTTTAGCGGTATCAGCAATGGATATATTTACGGTACCGAAATCCGCTTCGAGTATTGCGTGATTGATTCAATGCGTTATCGCATTTTATCATGGAATGGTCATACCACCATCCTCCACAGTCGAATTCATGGAGCCGCAACCATCTTAGATTGCATGGATGAAAACGACACCCTACAATATAACAATTTTCACTCACAGTGGGGTGGCGGGGGATGGATATATTATTATACCGGCAACTTGGTATTTCAACATAATCGAGGATTGAACATAGTCCTGCGTGTTGTTGGTGGTCAGACTGCGCCGGTATTTGATAATCACCTGCTTTCTTTGGATTTTACAAGTGGCTCTGTTGCTGAGGTTTTTGATAATGAAACGTCTTATATGTACATTACTGCGACCAACACCCATTTACATCACAATCAAATAACAGGGCGTTTATATATTACTAATGCAAGCCCTGTTGTTGAACATAATTATATTGGGGGTGGAATTAACGCCACGTGGGCTCAGTCAATCATTAGAGAAAATACAATCTACTTTCAAGTTGATCTCAATTCCTGTAGTAGTAATTTGTATAAAAACCTGGTGATATCCCCATGGGGTCCTAGTTCTGCAATAGCGCTAACAGGATATGGAACTAATCTTATCCAGAGTAATACCATAATTTTCCATCGCTATGGAATTTCGTCATCAGCAGCAAGTATCACAAATTTGGCGATCAATAATATCTTTGTAGGGGACGAGGTGAATAGTACCGGCGTTTATTGCCTCAATGATTCGTTGACAATTCGCTACAACGATTTTCACCGTGTGAACACCGTGGTTAATGGTTGTGAGTTGGATACCGGTAACATTTTCCTTGATCCACAGTTTCGGGGTGGTTATCCCTTCGATTATGGGTTACAAGCCAATTCCCCCTGCATCGACGCCGGTGATCCCGCGTTACCAATGGATCCTGATAGTACCCGGTCGGATATGGGTGCCTATTATTACGATCAACTAATCGATCAACCGCCAGCGTTGGTTTCACCGCCGGAAGTCAACGCCCAGCTTGGAAGATTACTGCGTTATGTGGCACGAGCTACCGATGACAACGGTCCTCTACAGTTTGGATTCTGGGATCTTCCACCTTGGTTAAACATCGAAACAGGATTGGGTCTGGATTGGGTGGCGGACAGTGCGGCAATATCTGGTACCGTGCCTTTAGAACAAGAGAATTTCAGCTTCGGGGTCTGGGTAGAGGATGGTCTGGCGCAGCGGGATTCCCAGGAAGTCACGGTATTAGTCAGCCACTATACTATATTGGCAGGGAATCTAACCGGGGTATTGACAGTGGCGGAGTCACCGTATCTTGCGGTGGAAGACTTGATCGTTCCCCAAGGGGATAGTCTGCGGATTGAGCCCGGAGTGGAAATCAGATTTAAATGGTACAATCACCCGGATCTTCAATTGCGCATGGTTGTCTGGGGGTCATTAAGTGCAATGGGAACGGAAGACGATACCATTCGTTTCCTGCCTGAATTTGAAGATTCACTGGGGGCTTGGCGGGGGATTTGGTGTGTGGGACTTCCAGAAGATACTATAAATGTTGAATATGCCTATTTTTCCAATGCACAATACTGTGTTGTGGCGGACTCCTTGAGGAGGATAAAGGTTAGACACTGCCGATTCGTGGATTCCTATAAGGGAATAGCTGTATACAACAATTCTTGGGCAGTTGTGGATAGCTGCCAATTCCATGTGTATAATACTCATCTTTATCTTTCAAATATGTTTGTGTATGTGCTCTCCTCTTCTGCTAATGTTACTAATTGTTATTCCGAGTTTCCTTCAGAGTATAACTACGGAAGCCATATAGCTTTCAGTGGTGGCTCTCAGGGTTTTGTCCAGGGATGTACTTTTATTGGGGGACGAGACGGTCACTTTGAATATTCAAGCTATGGAGTGTTTATTGGTAATGTGATAATGAACACCTATAATAAAATAATC
>CBDVBD010000132.1:0-9538 GCA_965372135.1 uncultured bacterium
ATTAGCACCACAATTTATTGTGGTGGTTCAGATTCAATCTAAAGATCATCAACCGTTTCAACGGTTTATAGAGCTCCTCACGGTGAGTAGCCAGAGTTCCATATTCTACCATGTGGCGACTGTACGCCAATTCATTCCATCAAGCTGCGGACCTGCAAAAACTCGTCCCACAGGGACTTAAGAATTGAAAACGTTTTTCACTCTCCGATAGAATATTCACCTTCCCACTCCACCTTGAGTGTAGTTTCCGAAGTAAACTCTCCACTGTACGTGCCGTTGCCTTGGATGTTCTCGAATCCACCCGTTCCTTTTATCCACGAGAAGGTACCTTTAACGGTGATATGAGGGGTGCCCTCTTCGGAAACCACGGCGGTAACGATGCCTTCCCAACCCGCAAAAGTTGTGTCGTCACCACTGGTAAGTTTCACATAACCTTGATGAGTTCCGTTTCCTTTCACCAGATCACCGAAACTCAAATTGACCACCTGAGCGCCATCCATCATCTCCTGTTCACCAACACTGGCATTCGTCCCCTCGTACTGCGTCAGGTTCATGGCATGGTTCTCAACATCCCCAACTTCAACCTTATTTTGATTGGTTTGGGTCAGTGCCATCTCCCCGGCGACTTTCATTGTTTGTTGTGCGATCGATGTGGTGATACCAAGAGCCAGAATCAACGCAATAGTCAGAAACAGTGCCATTGATCGCTTGAATAAAAATAAGCGCATAGATTACTCCTTTTCACTTAAATGGTACAGGTCCGCAGCTTTTTTCGACCTGAATTTGATATGATTATATTCGCCACTAACGAAAAGTTGGCAACACTACAGGTTACGAAATCCACTCCATCTCCGTCTCCGTCACCACCCACTGATCATCCTCGAACAACACCTTATACTGGCTTCGTTCCGTACTCTCGCTGTCCTCGAAATATTCCCCAGTCACCAACACCTGAGTATCACTGATCCAATCAATCTCCTTGACCGTAAATATCAACCCCTTGGCACCCGACGCCCGATCTTTAACCCCTCCCCAGCCAAAATGCGTCGCTGCCGATACCGGCTTCACCGGAGGCTGATTCCCCTTGAAACGCTTCAACAAATCCTGGGTGGGATCAGTCCGGGCGCCCACTGCGATAAAGTACAGATCCGCATCCTGCTGCATCGCCGATGAGTTATTTTCGAACATATACCGGAGCACCGCTTCCCGGATATTATCCTCCCGCTGCTCCTTGGTAATCGGCGCCTTCTTACACCCCATCCCTCCCACCATCATCAGCGTACACAGCACAAACAAAACAACACGATTCATGGCTAATCCCTCCTGTCATTATAATTCCGCCAACCGTCGAACTAAGGAAACACGATCATATCAATTTATGTGGTTTCCGGCGCTAACGAATTGCGATTCAACGAATTACGATTCAACACCTGACAGCTCTGTGCGAGACCTTCTTCCATCCCGTCATGGCGAAAGAAGCCCGAAAGGGCGTAGTGTGGCAATCTCATCCTTCCCCCTTAATGGAACTATATGCCTCCTACGACGCACTCACATTCCCCTTCATCCCCGTTTGTCATCCCGTCCGCCCTCTGGCGGAATGCGGGATCCTGTCCTTATCCCCCCTGCTATCTGCAGGGGGGAACAAAAGGGGGGTCATTCGTAGGTCAGGTTCCAAACGATGCGCGAAATCCGACAATCATGTTAACCTCTTTTCTGTCATCCCCGCGCAGGCGGGGATCCAGATCCGTTACACGGGTTTCCAGCCCGTGCTCTTCGTACCAGCACCCGAATTCATTCGGATGTCTGATTGCCACCCAACTTATGGGTAGGTGTGCGGGGAGTTAGGTGACAACCCTGTCCGCCCCCTGGCGGATTGTTACTTGCTACTTGTAACCTTGTCCGCCTACTGACGGACTTGTCCGGCTCCTGACGGATTGCCAACTTCTTTCAACAACACCCGCCAACACCATCAACCCAACCCTCCACCACCAAACACCACATCAATCAAACATTCCATACATCGCTTGTGAAAAATTTCACATCGACAATGGCTGTGTTGTTTGCATGCCAACGCATCAAGCAAAAAACGGTACCATTAAATATCCCCCCGCCCTTCCAATGCACGCGTCAACGTCACCTGATCCACATGTTCCAAATCGCTGCCCACCGGCACTCCCCGGGCGATCCGGGACACCTTTATTTTTAAGGGTTTCAGGATTTTCGCAATATACAACGCCGTGGCATCCCCTTCTACATTAGGATTGGTTGCCACGATCACTTCCTTCACCCCGTCCCTCACCCGTTTCTCCAGCTCCCGCAACCGCAAATCCTCCGGACCCACCCCATCCAACGGCGACAACACTCCACCTAACACGTGATACAATCCATGGTACTGCCCGGTAGCTTCCAGCAGCAAAATATCCCCCGATTCCTCAACCACGCAGATCACCGACCGGTCCCGCTTCGGACTGCGGCAATAATCGCACGGGTCCTCTTCGGTCATATTACCGCACACGGAACACAATGTGATGCGATCCTTCACCCGCACCACCGCTTTCGCCAGCGCCACCGCATCCTCCCGCGACCCCCGCATTAAATACATCGCCAGCCGCTGCGCCGTCTTCCTGCCAATCCCCGGCAACCGTGCTAACTGATTCACTAATTCTTCCAATGCCAATGGTAACGCCATGATTACATCCCCGGAATCCCAAGCCCGCCCGGCAACATTCCCGCTAAAGGACCGGTAACTTTCTTGATTTCCTCATCCGCCAGCGCCCGGGATTCCTTCAACGCCTCATTAACCCCAGCCACCAACAAATCTTCCAACATCTCCAAATCATCCGGATCCACCGCTTCCGGCTCGATATGGATTCCTAAAACATCCTGCTGTCCGTTGACGATCACCTTAACCATCCCGCCGCCAACCGAACTTTCCACTTCCTTATTTCGCAGCTCCTCTTGCACTTTCGCTAAGTTCTCAGTGATTTTCTGAGCCTGTTTCAGCATGTTCCCCATTCCCTTCATCACTCACTCCTTCCAACCCGCTATGGGCTAATGAATATTGTATCTAATCCGTAATGTCTTTGTAGGTCAGGATCCCTGCGATCCTGACATTTCTTCTATTTTGAACTTAGTATTTCGAATTTGTTTAGGATTTCGAATTTCGGATTTCGTGCTTTCTGTTTCCCCCCTGGTTCCCGGGGGGGAACAAAAGGGGGGGCACTTGCCAACTTGTTAACTTGCCAGTTTGCTAACTTCTTTTATTCATATCTGAGTATTCTACCGCATTACCTGTCGTTGCCAGGATCCCCGCGATCCTGACAGCGCAGAGACTACATCGGTTCCCCATCGATCCGATCTAAGAAATCCTTAATGGTAGGATTTTCCTGTTTCGCCTTTTCCATCGCCGATGCCACGCCGGTTTTCCCCTCCCCGGGAATCTGCCCGGACACAAATTGCACCGTCACATCCATCCCCAACGCATCCTTAATCGCTTCCCGAACCTTAGTGTCGTCCTTACGCAGTTGCTCGATATGAAACCCGTTGTCCTCGTCCAGCACCACCGTCAACTTATTCCCATCCAATTCCTTCGGATACCCTTCCGCCAAAAATGCCCCCAACGACGGATGCTTTTTCTTCAAGGTCTGACACACTTCCCCCCAACGACTGCGTATTTCAGCGATCTCCGGCTTTGTCGATGCTGCCGGCGCCAGTGCCGATGGAGCGGTTTCCGGTGCGGCACTCACTGCCTTATTAGCTGGTTTCTCATCCTCCGTATTCATCGACAACGTCTCCTGCGCCGAGGTCGAAATCTGAATTTCCAGCTCCTGGCGTGCCGACCCTCCCGCCTCCAACACACTGAGCGTGGACAAAATCGACTGCAAATCCACCGACTTGTCCAACGTAGCGATTTTCATAAAATCCGTTTCGAACCGCACCCGCGGCGCCGGACTACGCCTCACCGCCATTTCCGATTCCTGCACCAGCCTCATCCACCGAAACAGGTCATTCAATTCGGTGGTTCCCACTTCCGTCTCATAACGTTCTGCCACATCTTCCCCCACTTCCAATCCCTTCCCTGATTCGGTGGTCTTCACCCGCAGCAGCCGCACTAAATGCTCCGCCAATTCCCGTAAAAAATGCCCGTAATCCGCACCCTGAGCCGCCAACCGATCACACAGCCCAAACGCCCCTTCAGGGTCCCGTTCCCGGAAAATCCGGGTCGCCTCGAACAACGTATCCCACGGAATCAATCCCAACACCTGTTCCACTTCCTGAGCCTGCAAGGTTTCCCCGCAAAACGCCACCAATTGATCCAACAGACTCTGCGCATCCCGAAGCCCCCCATCCGCCTTCCGGGTGATCAAATCCAACACCTGGTCGTCCGCCTGCACCTTTTCCTGCTGGCAGATGTATTCCAAATTCTGCCGGATCACCCCCGCCGGAATCCGGTGAAAATCGAACCGCTGACACCGCGATAAAATGGTAGGCGGTATCTGATGCGCTTCGGTGGTGGCGAAAATGAACAATACGTGACTGGGCGGCTCCTCCAACGTCTTCAACAGCGCATTGAACGCCGCCGACGTCAACTGGTGCACTTCGTCGATGATATACACCTTCCGTGGCGACGACGTCGGGGCGAACTTCACATTCTCCCGGAGGTTCCGGATTTCATCGATCCCCCGATTCGACGCACCATCGATTTCCAACACATCCATCGACCGCCCCGAATTGATGTCGGTACAGGTGGGACATTCGTTGCACGGTTCGCCGTCGGTGAGATTGCTGCAGTTGACCGCCTTAGCCAGGATCCGTGCCGTAGTGGTTTTTCCGATCCCCCTCGGTCCGGCAAACAGGTACGCATGCGCCACTTTCTCCTTCTTCAGCGCATTGATTAACGTCACCGTCACATGATCCTGCCCCACCACTTCCGAAAACCTCATCGGTCGATATCGCCTTGCCAACACCGTATACGACATAAATCAAACTCCTATTATCAGTTTGTTCCCGCCAGGTTTCAAGTCAGCCTACTGGCGGATCATCCCCGCAACCTGTCCGCCCACTAGCGGAAGGCGGGGATCCAGCTTCTTCCCCCCTTCTACTGAAAGGGTAAACAAAAGGGGGCTAAAACAATCAAAATCCTTACCAGTCCCAACGGGGCGTAATAGAGTATCCCGCTTGGGCGGGAAACGCCCTAGGTAACAGTAACCATAATATTTTCAAGCCCTGAAGGGGCGCAACATCTAGTAGGTCGGGTTCCGAAGTCGAAAATACGTCCACTGGCGGAAAACCCGACATTTCCCTAAACTTACGTGCCAAGACACCTCATTCTGTGACCAATATTCTTCCACTACCGTAAAATTACCCACTGTCTCAGAGTTTTACCGTCCTGCGCTGAAATTCGAAACCGTATTGGGCTAATTCCTCCAAAACAGGTTGGTTTAGTTCGGGCAGCGTTGGCGGCATGTGGACCCCGCTTGCCTTGATGCGACCTTCAAAGATGAGCTTCGTGGCAATGGCGGGAGGGAGACCAACCGCAATTGACATGGCTGAATCGCCGTTAGGAATACCATCCTTCACCATGGTAGCCAACCGTTTCTCACGACGATAATCAGGGAACTCGGCAATTATTTCGATATGTATTATTGTCATATCAGTTTCACCCGGAGCATAGGTCATCTTCTTCAGCATCAAATCCACAAATACATCTAATTTTGACCCTCGTTCAATGGATATCGGTCGATCTTCAAAAATCCCAATCCACCTCAACCGGTTGATAATATCGGCATTGTCATCGACTTTGAGGTAATCGGCAATTGCATGTTCCACATCTTCGGCTTCATCACATCCGACCAGCCAGGCGGTAAAATGGCGATAGGTCTGGTCTTTGAATTCGTAAGAGTCCTGATCATTCAGCAGATCGAGGGCAATAAAACTTCGCATGTTGTTACAGTAACCTGAAAAGCGCAACAGCCCTCGATAAAAAGAGACATCTTCTTCTAAACCAAAGTGTTCGAGGTACCGGGTGCAATCTTTGTTGGGGTAGGTTTCAAAAACACCTAACCCCTCGATATCCACCAACCAGTAATTATCGAACAATTGGTCACCGGGAACCGGAATGCGCTTTCCATTTTTCAAATAGACTGCTGGTACCTTAGCAGCCAAAAAAACCCCTTTCGGTTCCCAGGAGAACTTGTATCCCATCGGATTGTTGTTGTATTTGAACGAGGGGAGTCCGGAACCGTATGAATTTAGACTGACCACCCTGCCTCCTTCGGCTCGGATCTCATCGAGAAGCATCTGTGTGCCCATATGATCCATTCCAGGGTCTTCACCCAATTCGTTGAGAATTAAAACCTGCTTATCCTTTGCTTCCTGGTCAAACGCTTTTACCGGTGGGAACTCGTATGAGGTGGAAATCATATCTATTCCGTGCCTCAAGCATGCCCGAACTACCATGACATGGTGGGCTCTGGGAATCATGTTGACCACAATATCATTCTCACCAACCAGTCGGTCGAGCAGCTCTTCCTGGTCACTAGCCCAACTCACCGTATTCCCACCGGGGCGATTGGCAATTATTTTGTCGGCTTTAGAGACCGTTCGGGCAGCCATGGTTACCTGGTATCCGCAGGTATCGATCAAGTAATCTACCAGAGGTTTGGTAACATAACCGGCTCCAAGGATCAACACTTTATTCATCATATCTCCTGCTTGGACAAGTCTATAGGTCGGGTTCTGAATCCGGTCACCGCCGGATCATCCCGCCTTATGCTAACAGGTGCTTGCACCTGGAAGTCCGCCCACTGGCGGATCATCCCCGCACCCTCCCTTCTGTCATCCCGGACTTGATCCGGGATCCATCTGTATCTCCCCCCCGGTTCCCGGGGGGGACAAAGGGGGGGTCTTAATCCCTTTCACATTTGATCACTTGTCAACTTGTTAACTATTTCAATAGCACCATCTTCACCGTCGCACTCCGACCCCCACTAAAAAGCATCGCAAAATATATCCCCGAACTCACATCCCCCCCATCCCATACTGCGTTGTGCGTTCCAGCCTGCTTCACCCCTTCAAACACTGTCCCCACCCGTTGCCCTAATACATTATAAACCACCAACCTCACCCGACCCGACCGCGGCAAACTATACCTCAACACCGTACTGGCATTAAACGGATTAGGATAGTTCTGCTCCAAACTAAATTTCGCTGGCACCGGTTCAGAGGTTTCACTATCAATCCGAATCAACCAGACATCAGGACTACCAGGGCCATTGGGCATAATCTGTCCTACAACAATATATCCTCCATCGGTGGTCTGCTGAACGCTGTGGCCATAATCGTAATAACTTCCGCCGAAAGTGCGGTTCCACTGTTCGTTACCATTGGCATCGGTCTTGATCAACCAGACATCCTCATGACCTTCGCCATAGGAAGATGTATATCCCGCGACGATATATCCTCCATCGTTTGTCTGCTGAACGCTATAGCCTTTATCATGTTCACTTCCCCCGAAAGTGCGAGTCCACAGGTTGTCTCCATTGGCATCGGTCTTGATCAGCCTGACATCATAAGAACTGCCACCGCTAAAGAAATAAGTGGTTCCAATGATTATATATCCTCCATCGGAGGTCTGTCGTACGCTAAATCCATAATCAGTATTAAAATCATTTCTCCCGAAAATGCGTGTCCACAGGCTGTCCCCATTACCATCGGTTTTAATCAGCCAGACATCAGAAAAATTGACGCTATAGGAACATGTGCCACCGGCAATTATATATCCTCCATCACTGGTCTGTTGACAGCTTGAACCAAAGTCATTATCAAACCTTCCCCCGAAAGTGCGTGTCCACAGGCTGTCACCATTGGCATCGGTTTTGATCAGCCAAACGTCAGAATGACCTTCGCTATAGGAACATGTGTTACCAGTAATGATGTATCCTCCATCGGTTGTTTGTTGTACATTCCCTACACCATCATCCCTACTTCCCCCAAAGGCTCTGTTCCACAATCTATCCCCATTAGCATCGGTCTTCAATAAATATATATCATTATGACATGGACCAAATTCATAGGTGTTTCCAGCTATAATATATCCCCCATCAGTGGTCTGTTGTACGCATCTACCATCATCTAAATCACTTTCATCAAACGTGCGTGTCCACAAAGTATCACCAGCATCATCAGTTTTGATCAGCCAAAAATCAGAACCACCGGCGCCGTAGGTCGATCCCACAATTACATATCCCCCATCGGTGGTCTGCTGAACGCTCCTGCCCACATCTACGCCACTTCCTCCATAAGTGCGTGTCCACAAAGTATCGGGTTGTGCGAATACTGACGACATATTCATTGTTAATAATCCACCAAGCATTGCCATCAATAACACGGTTCTCATGTCAACCTCCCCGAATCAATCAATCCAAACCAACTCGTTAAATTCTTCCTCTGCGCCTCTGTAATCTTTGCGCGAGCCCTTCTTCCGTTTTGAATTTTGAAATTCGAATTTGGTTTTATTTGTTTGGGATTTGGTGCTTCGGATTTCGAATTTAAACCTCTGCGCCTCTGCGAGCTCAGCGCGAGCTCTTCTTCCGTTTTGAATTTTGAATTTCTTATGTGACTAAAGATTCGGATGTCGTTTTTACTATACTTGCTAAAATGTTGATGATATTATCATTCTCATCAAGATAGTCTTGTAAAGGTATTTCAACCAGGGCACTTTTCTGAAGTAATTGCAGCCAATATTCTGTTTCACGCGCTTCCTTTGAAGCTATGGACATCTTCGACACAAAATCTTTCCTGCTTTGAGCGGCACCGGCTTCCACAACATTCGCTCCGATACTGGTCCCACTTCTCAACAATTGTTTAGATATCACAAATTCTTTACTATCCCGAAGCAATATATATAGCTTGATTATGTCCAATGCAAATTCAAAACTCTTATCCCTAATAATATTTTCTTTCATAAATATCCCCTAAATTCAAAATTCAAAACTCAAAATTCAAAATTTCTAAGGTCTTGTTTTTTCTGCCGGACTAACAATTCAAAATTCAAAACTCAAAATTCAAAATTTTCAAAGGAAGGCTGTGCCCCGCCCTCGATCGCCAACCTCTCGTGCACGAATCGACGTCCGACTCATGCCAAGCAACCCTGCGGCACATAGAACTCGCGCTTACCGCTGCTACCTTCCGGTTCTGACGGGGTTGGGTACGGTTCCATTGCACAGGACTCGACCGTCAACATCGTTCATCGATCGATTCCGAGCGTCGGGAGGATCTCCAGGCGGGTTTTCGGTCCCGCTTACGCGGATTTCGGGCTACAGGGCACCGCGAGCTCCCCACCTAGCACAGCCTTTAACCCTATCAACAACAAAATGTATTAAAACCTAGCGAGTATACGTCCCCCCCAATAATTCAAAATTCAAAATTCAAAATTCAAAATTTCTTAAGGTTTGTTTTTCTGTCGGACTTACAATTTAAAATTCAACATTCAAAATTCAAAATTTCTGAAACCGTGGAGCTGAGCGGGCTCGAACCG
>CBDVBD010000133.1:0-9411 GCA_965372135.1 uncultured bacterium
TTCAAGTGAAAACAAAGCACCGGACTTAAAATAATTATGTCCGGTGCTTCTTATACTAATGTCGCACCCGATTGCGCCTGACCACCTTAACCGTATTTGACTACCGAATACCGGTCTTTAAATATTCCGGCTCGGTTGCTTCGTGATGGTTAAACGATGATCTCTTTTCCGATGCGGTCTGTGAATGATGATTTATGATATACCGGGTATTCCGACGGTCCAGTTCTTCCTTTACCACATCGATATCGGTTTGATCGGCAATCCAGTCTCTGAGTTGATCGCGACCGTGTCCTCCAGGCACGTTGCCTACTGCGGTCACCTGATAAAAGCGTTTCTCCATCAACTCATTCGCGTTGTAATCCACAAAGAAACTATCCGCCACCCCGCCGACAAAACAAGTGGAATCGGGTGTAAAATTAGGCTCATCGTGAGCATAAATATTGTAGGACTGCGCTCCATAAGAGTGTGACCACTGCAGCACAATATCATTTTCTTCACGACTAATCACCGGAATGACCGGTGCCGGGGCACTATATTCGCCATAGAGCCAGTTCAATGCTGCTTCCATTACATCCCGGCGCATGGTGGAATCCGGGATACCTTCCCAAGCGAAAGGAAGGTATAAAGCGCGGGAATTTGCGGCGAGATTTTCTGTCGCTATACCAGCACCACCGGACGAGATTGGGTCATCGATTCCGGGGAAGTTACCCCTACGACTTGTTGGGCTGTAAGATCCGGCACGGAATCCGGTTCCACCACCCGATGTATCATACAACATCACGGTTTGGGCATGTGGTAGTGCGTCAACTTCATCCGGGAAGAAATCTTCATAATTAGCACCACCGGGACCGGTGATAGGCAACTCCTGGAATTGCCCCATGAATGACGTCAGCTCTCCGGAAACCAATTGCGATCCCACGTCATCTTGCACGAACTGTGCTCCAAGATAGTTCTGGTAGAAAGCATAGGTGGTATCATTGGGTGGTGATACTTGGAAGATATCATACCCGATATCCTGTCCGGTAATCAGCAGCTTCCCGCCGCGATTCAAGTATTCGGTAAGATTGTAGGCATCCTGAGGTAAAATGGTATTCTGCCATTGGTTCCCCGTCACCCAAATTATCATGTCGTATTGCACTAGATATTCCCAAGGAGGTCCGGGAGTGTATGGTGGAATGGTGTTAATATCGTATTCGATATTTAAGGCACTCAAGGCGTCCGAATAATAAGGTAAAACTGCGGCAGCATCTCCAACATCGATCACCAGCTTCAAATGTGGTGGTACCGTGAAGCACAGCCACGGGTCCCAATTATCCGGTGCACTGTAATGATGATCGCGCAGTACGTCCACTACGACCCGATACACCCCTGGACCGAAGGTTCCGATGTACTGGAGTGGGATGATGCCATTTGCAATAGAAATTAAAATGCCATTCCATCCCAAACCGGTGCTGTCAATGGGAGTAGGACAGGGGCTAATCAATTCATATGGGTACCATGAGAACTGATGGTAGGTCTGACCAAACAGGTATACATCCTCGGTACAGAGGACCGGTCCGGGGATTTGCAGGGAGGCAATCCATATTTCCAGGGCAGCGTTATCGAACATGCAGGTTTCCAAACCACCCACTGGTACCCGACCGTCTCCATTGATGTCCTCGCCGCCGTCGAAGTCGGAATCATCATCGGAATCGCAATCGGCTTCAGTTCGCGAGCCATCGCCATCGATATCCGCAAAAGGAATGGTGGGCCAAATTCCGATTCGGGGACATCCGAGATGATCGCCATTTGGATTTCTGCCGCCATGGAAGGTATAGTCCATGATTTCCTGTTTGTCACGAACTTCGTCAGCATCGGTGTCCGGGTTGCCGGCTGCACAGTGAAACGTCCTGGGATTCTGTTCATCGAAGCTCATGACGCCATCGCCATCAGGATCAGCAGTGACCATCGCACTCATCGCGCGACCAGTGGGAGCTGCCGCGGTGATCCTATGGAACCTTGCCACTGGTAAGCGGTTGATCCTTTTCCATCCTGAAGAATTGGGCCAGGGATCAGACACTCTCACCCACTGTCTGGCTCCAATGTTAAAGTAGCCGTGGAATACTACGGTGTGATTTATTCCTCCAGCCTGAGCTATCGAAATCATGATCGGTTGACCTTGGTTAACTTCAGCCATGAGGGTCGCCCAGGGGATTGCTCCGGCGGGGGTTATAAATGAGGTGGCAACCCCGGAGCCATTTATTGCCCAACTTAACGCCGTCCTCTCTTCAGCCGGCAGGGTTCCCAATCCATGCCCCAAGTCCCCTTCCGGAACTCCGGCATGATAGCTGTTAAATATCTGATAGGACACTTCATCCTGTCTCACTGTCCCACCGTATTTGGCGTTGATCATCTGGATGCTGGCGCGAGTACAGTAATTCGCACAATGATTACAATTGGGAATGTGAGCGCCCTGGAGATGGGCATTATCCCAAGGTCCCATGACGCCAGCCGCCTTATTGCAACCACGGCGATGATCGTTACCGCCATCAAATGCAGACAGATCCCAAATACACAACAACCTCGAATCTTTGTGTTGAAACCGCTGGGGAACGGAGGTAAAACCAAATAGGTCTACCGCGAAGGTTACTTTGCTGAAATCCCATAAAGCAGCGGTATAAACACCAGTCAAATTCGGAACAACCCGCCAGAAATAATTGCCTTCGACAATGGATGCCGATGAGTAAGTGGTGTCGTTGGTGACCACGGAAATTGATGGCGATCCAAACAACGAATCGTCGTCCACTTCCAACAGATACTCTGAGGCATCATTATGACTTCGCCAGGCAAAATCCGGCAAGGTATCGAAAGCCGATCCATCAGAAGGTATCAACTGAATCGGATTATCAGGCCATAGAGGTATCACCTGAGAACGCACGGATTGGTACCAATCGGTAGATGCGTCGGTGTCATACCCGGAAGGAATCCGCATCACATTGGAATAGATGGCATAATTGGTAATATCCACGTACTCACCTGCAGTCCAAATCCCGCTACCGGTGGCGTGGATATAGGCATCACCCAGGGGGGGACTGGTGTCGCCCCAGGTAACAAAATCAACGATATTCGCTGCAGACACAGATCCATTATAGAGCCCCAATTCACCATTTCTCTTAAGAGAATCAGCTATCCCGGTGTAATAGATTCCCAGACGGTCGGAGAAATCTGTGTCGTTGGTTCCAGCAGTATCAAACACCACTTCTAAATAGCTGTTGGCTGGTAATACCCACGCCGGCAGTGCATAATTAAAAGTACCATCCTCACCACCAATTCGCCACCCAGACATTGACACTCCTACCCCGGCAGGATTATAAATCGTAGCCATAGGGGGTGTAATTGGATAAGCACCAGTAGCAGCTCGATAAGGACGGACTTCATCCACCATCAGGTAGAACGGTCTTGAGAATACCCTCATTCCCCAGTCGCCGTTCTGGTCTTGAGCCCAATTAGTGCGGCTGCCGGTGCCGAACCAAGTCACGTTAGGCATACATTCATTGATTCCGGCTGTCGGTGTGTTATCATCCCGATCCAGGCTGATGCCACTGGCAAAATAATACGCCAACGTGAACGACCCGGAATCCACCTTTACACCCCCAGTGAAATAGGTGTTCCAACCATCGGCAGCCAGTACCCGATCACCCCAAAGCTCGGTATTGGGCGCACCACCAACTCCATCATTCAACAAAATCTTGACATCCACCGAATCCGGTACGCCCAATACTCCAAAAGAAAAACTGATACTGTCAATCCGCACCGAGGCATCACATAGAGCATATTCCGTCCCCCAGGCATCTCCTGATTGCGCCAGAAACGTAGATTCGAAACCACCGTCATCATAATAGAACCATTCGGAAGCCAACGGTGTATTCACCTGTAAAACCAATCCAGATCCGTCATTGGAGGCAACTGCATCACCAGTAGCATCTACGTCGCTGGATACTGTGTATTTCCCCGATGAAGCTGTCCAGGAAGTGGTGGCAGCAACAGTTAGTACATCACCTACAGCAATCGGTCCAAAACTGGCAGTAATGGAAAATACCACGGTGCCGGTGGAATCATCCACAATCATCCAGTCAACGGTGTAGGTTGACACGTCGGTATCGCCCACGTTCTCGATTTGTGCGGTTAATGTGACTGTTTCGCCATTGCAGGGGAAATGGGCCTGTTCCGTGGTGGCGGTGCAATTGTTTGCCAAATCGATAAATGGATCCAATAATTCACCACCAGCACGGATAAATGCGTCACCGGAAGCGGTATCGTAATTAGCCCATGTGGTGGTAGTCAAAGTGCGGTTTCCAGTATTTGAAGCATCGAAAATCGCCCACCATCCCGGACCGGATCCCGGAGGCGGCGGACCACCAACCGTCGGTCCGTACATAATATGAAAATCCTGCCCGGCACTGAACTGCAAGGTATCAATATCCTCCTGGTGCCATGTCGTTTGATTAGGCACCGTGAAGGAATACGGACCCGCCAACACCGTTCCCGGCAATCCCCCCGAATCGTCAAACACGTACAACGTACAAGGGTCGGTGGAATTATTATAGTAGTTGAAAAGCAACAGGTACACCGCCCGAAGGGTAAAATCCGCCGGTGCGGTAAACCGAACATCCACCCACAACCCTACAGTATCATCCAAGAACGCTACGGTACCGTCGTCGTACAACAGCGTATCTGGCTGGGGAGATCTCGACATTTGGCTGATAGGCACAGCGAAATCCGAAGCATCTCCATAATTCAAGGGATACAATGACGCAAATAACTGTCCTCCTGTGATCAAAATACAACACAGAAGTACCAAAGCCCCTCCCGTTTTTCGTACGGGACTGTACATCTCTTCTCCTCAACTTGCTAAAATTTAGGAATTCACACGTTTTAATCTTTTATAGTTCCCATATATAATATATTGAATATTGCCTTCGGAGTCAAGTCCTTTTTTCTTTTCAACGAAATTTCTCACCATCAGCACACTAATGTCAAATTCCTCATTTGAGTGCTTAGCAGTATGTAGCTGGTTACTGTTTTGAAGATAAGTGGTTAATCTGACACAATCAACCGGGATACCGATCATAGTAGTCCCTGAATTAATCCTAAGCTAAAATTACTTTAAGCTATCTCAAATATAAGCCAATCGAGCTTAGAATAATATGACAAACATCACACTTCGCCAACTTTCAGAGAGTACTGGTGGTCAAGTAGTAATATAAAGATGTAAATGAAAACGCCGCCTAAATTCAGGCGGCGTTCTTTGTTTGGTAAGATTAGAGCGATAGTCGATATTATTTCATCAACACCATCTTAATGTATTTGACTTTATCGTGGCTTTGGAGTTGGGCGAAGTAAATTCCGGAGGGGGATTCGGCGGCGTTCCAGGTGACCGAATAGTAACCGGGTGTGGCTCTGTGATCAACGATGGTGGTAATCCTTACTCGGTATATCTACACAGTCTTCCCCGTCAAACACTGGTACTACTATAAATTGCATGGCTGTAGTTACTATCGAGCAGACAACTACTATGTGCCCTCAGCCTCCATGCCGATGAGGTACCCAATATAGGCAAGTGCGGCTGTTATCAGTCCTAAACCCATCACTAACCCAACAGTCTTCCACGTACTGAACTTTTTCATATATATCATCTTCACCTGTTCGAGTGGAATGGTTTTGAAGGTTCCATCTTTGGCGAATCCTTCAATCCTGTCGTCTTTGAGGACAGGTTTTTTCCATCCCTGAATTCCCTCAATCTTATAACTCTTCGATGTTGTGAATTCAATAATTTCTCCATCGACGGTGACCACTTTTGCTATCGTATACCCGTTATGGTACTGTTCAATTTCTTCTACGGGAATACGAGGCTTAGCATGACAACCCACTAAACTCACAATAAAGCTAACCAGTGTGAGAACTGCGATGATCTTTTTGAACATCGTAATACCCTCCTCGAAAATTGAGATTAGATGATCAATGATTTACTATGATTCGCGCGATTTAAAAAAGTTACTTTAGAAGGAATAGTTTTTTTGTTTGAGCGAAATCACCCGCTTCCATTTTACAAAAGTAGATTCCTGAGCGCTGAACTCTGCAGCCCCGATCACGATTACTTCACGTTTGTTTTGGGCGTAAAGGCAGGTCTACTCGATCTTACGCAGCGCCTTCTCGGTTTCGGCGCCGCCGATCAGTTGAGATACCCCACACACATTTTTTAGACGCTTTACTACTGGCCTATAGGGAAGGTATATCCAGCCATGAAGGATATTACACCATTCCTAATATCCTCATCCTCGAAGATAGACATGGCCCCGTGAGTGTAACGAAATTCGGTGGTAATCTTCCCTGGATCGACGGCGAAATCGACCCCTCCGCCAAAGACCAAACCGAAGTCAATGTCCTGGACGTCATTCTGGATGTCTACAGTTTCGTCTTCTAACACCGCACCATGGTACTTAACTCTAACGTTTGTCTCAGCACTCAGGCAGAAGGCGATGGCAGGTCCAGCAAAGAAGTGGGGGGCAACATTCCCCTGGGTCGGAACCATTAATTTCACCAACACCGGAATTTCAAGGTAAGCCAGTCTGACATCAAATTCAGCCTTAGCACCCATTTCCTCTTCCTCCGCCTTAGCACCTTTCATAGTGTACAGAATTTCGGGCTGAATATAGACCTGTTTGCTAACGACAAACGCAATGGAGCCGCCGAATGCAAAAGCTTTCTTTGTGTCCAAGTTTTCGCTTTCCTCGCCCCACAGATCAGCGAGGTTAAGCCCTCCTTTGAAGCTACCATAAGCCTTGGGCTGGGCGAATGCTGAAGGTAATGTCATTACCAACATCAGGATTACGAAAACCAGGGTGCGTGTGACTGTCGATTTCATGATTCCTCCGTTTCAATAATTTTATTTGGTGAGAGAAGAAGGGAAGATGAATGCAGTTCTAATTGTACAGACTGGAGATTTAAGAACGAAACAGTGAAAGAAAGAGGTGCAAGCCGTTAATAAACCCGAAGTTCGAGCCATTACAGGAACCCCAAATGTCGGTCATGCGTCATGATAGGAATAGAAGGTAAGACAGAAGCAGTGCATTGGGGGGAGATATAGCTGTAACTAATATTAGGATAAAATAATAAGATGCAAGTGATTTTTTGCGTGTACCGACTATTTTTTGATGGTTTCCAATTTTATCATGCAGTTTCTCGGTGGGATGTCTGCAATCAGCATGGAGTGGATGACTTCTCGGTGGTACAGCTTCGCGCGATGTTTTTCACCACGAAATCCTTGAACGACTATGTGGATTTAATTTATGCGGAAGACTTGTGGACGATCCGTAGTTAAATAGTACGGACCAAGGTCGAGGGATGATTATTCGTCGAGTTGGTCCGTAAAGTTTTGATAAGGATACAATATTATTTAACGCCAAGGACGTGGTTTATTCACTTTTCGTGGTATCTGAACTTGCCTCCCAGTTCCGCTCGAAGCTTTCATCCATATCCTGTGAGCCTTTTTTGAAAACATCTGGCAGGAAGCTGGGAACGTCTTTGGTGCGAATTTCCAACAGAGGCACGAGCTGAGCGCGCAGTACTACCATCAGTTCGCGGTCATAAGTATAATCCCTATTATAACCGAAAAGATAGCGTAGACCCAAAAACCACCAGGGCAAATCCTTCAGAAAAGGAATACCCTTACGTAGTTCTCGGTTATCTCTTGAATAGAGTCCACCCACTACCGTGGTTTCGCCATCCAGCAGCAACACCTGGGTGCTCGCTTCGGATTTGTTGACGATGGTGGAAACGGGGTCTACCTCAACGTCAGATCGCTCCATCTCGATAACTAAATGGATAAAATCCAGTTCGTTTTCGGTGTACACCGTGGGCTTAACTGTCAGGATGGTACCGACGGAGAAAAATTGTTCAAGAATATTACCGGCGAAATCCAGTGTTTTAATGGAAAAGTCCTGCCCGACCTGGATACGACCTTCTCTACCGGAGAGCACAACCAATTGAGGTTGTGCCAGGATTCGCCCCAGGGCGTCCTCTTCATAGGCGCGCAGCGTGGTTACCACGCCGACATCATAGATATCTATTTCGTTCCTATAATCCGCATAGCCTTCTACTACATCGTCTATTATCCGATTAGTACCCCTGACAGAAAAACTTGCGGAGTCCCAATTCCCTCCGGATAACCAGGCAGTCCAGTCAATGCCCGCTTCAAGTAGTGCCTGTCGATCACCTTCGAAGAAGATTGCATCGATGCGGACTTCCCGGCTACTAAGTTTGATCGGCTCTTCCTCGGGAGACACCTTCTTTGATTCGCCCACGATTTCATAGAATTTTTCATGTTCGACGTAGCTCAACCTATTCGCCATTAAGATGATCTCTAAGGCTTTCTTCCATGGCAGGTTGACTATTTCCACATCGATTTGCCCACCACGCCGCAATGGGTCTATGATGGTCTTTCCCTCTTTTTTATCGCTGATGGTGGAAAGGATGCTGAAAGCCTGCTCGAATGACATGGTTGACGAGAGAGTAATGATCTCACCCGGTGCGACATATTCTTGTGGAAGGCGGTTCTGGGCAATGGCTGTCATCGCAAGCAGGATAGAGATTAGAAAGGCGAGAGTGAGAAATCGCATAATTGATATCCTTGATTTTCAAGTGGTTGGTTAGACTATTTTTCGCCGATGTACAGAGAGATTTTACGTGGTGGAATCAACTGGCTTAAATAGAAATCCACCCGGTTTTCATCAGGTAAAATATCTATCAGGTGTCCCAAGTAGACTTCATCACCCATACTGAGGATTTTCAGTTCTCCGGTTTGATCTATCAGATACGCTTGAGTAGGCGTCATCGCCTGCAAGGTGGATTCGAAGACGTTAGGTAATCCCCACCTGTTGGCTGGGAGTCTTACGACCTCTTTTACCGGTTTACGGAAGAAGTTGAAATCGATGTCCGGTGCGGAAAGATCCACCGCGTAATCCACGTCTTCAAAGCCCGGCAGATTGGCGGAAATGGCGTTTAGATCCAACACGAAGTTTACCCAGGGGCGACCAGCTTTACCACCTTTTCGAAAGCTGGTTTCTTTAATATCAATCGATTTAATGCGCAGATAGGGCAGGATATGCTCCAAATACCAGACAAAAGTGAACAGATCCTCGAACTTGGCTTCTCCCGTTACTTTATAATTCACTCTGCGAATTCCAGCGGAATCACTTTTTGTAGTTTGTACAAAGTCGAAGTTCAAGCTGGTTTCCTTATCCGGCAGAATCATGTCCAAGTACTCGTAAGTCTTTTGTGCTGTTTCCGTTCTGGGGATAGCCTTGGATCGGTACAGCCACGATTCCTGGAGGTTTTCCAGTTTCTCCTGCATGCCCACTGCCTGGGCAACCA
>CBDVBD010000134.1:0-9169 GCA_965372135.1 uncultured bacterium
GACAGCACCGGCACCCCCATCACCAACTCCCAATCCATGCAGTTTTCCCTGTATGCTGACTCCGCGGGGGGTATATCCCTGTGGAGTGAAACCCACGCCTCGGTGGACGTAGTCAACGGTTTGTTCCAGGTGCTTTTGGGAAGCATAAGTACCTTCCCGGATTCGGTATTTATCGGTCATGATCTTTGGCTGGAGACTACCATCGAATCCGAAACCCTGGCTCCCCGAACCTCGTTTGGAGCGACCCCTTTCGGATTCCATGCCGAGTTCGCCGATTCCGCGGCGTACGCCCTAACAGGCGGTGCGTCCAACGCCTGGTCACTAACCGGTAACAGCGGCACCGATAGCACCAATTTCCTGGGAACCACCGACAATCAGCCATTTGAGATACGGGTAAATAACGCCAAGGTGTTGTCCTTTTATCCCAACACCACCTGCCCCAATATCATCGGTGGTCACTACCAAAGCTCCGTTCTTAACGGTGCAAAAGGTGCTACCATCAGCGGAGGACATAACTTTGTTACTGACTTTTATGGTACCGTAGGAGGCGGTTTTTACAATAGAGCTGGTGACTTAAACACATATCCTCGTGACAGTGAGTTCGCAACTGTTGGTGGCGGAGGATATAATGAAGCTGGCATCCTCGCATCCACTGTCGGTGGCGGATTCGATAACGATGCATACGGTGAATATTCCACGATTGGGGGAGGCGATAGAAACGAAGTGAGCGGTGACAGGGCTACCGTGGCGGGAGGTACTACCAATGAAGTTTCCGGCTTCGCATCTACTGTTTGCGGGGGAATGACGAATATTGTCTCTGGCTATGGAGGTGTTATAACTGGCGGTATTGGCAACTCAGTTAGTAGTAGCGAGGGATCCATCTGCGGAGGATACATTAACAATATCGACAATGCCGGCAATTGGGCTACTCTTGGTGGAGGTTACTATAACTATGTGAATAACTCGTATGCTACCGTAGCAGGTGGAGAATGCGATAGCGCCAGTGGACAGTGGGCCACCATCGGTGGTGGACGAAATAATATAGTCACCACCAATTGCGGTGTAATTGCAGGGGGCTGCGCCAGCGTCGTTGACGGCAGCTATGGCGCCGTTGGTGGTGGTTCAAACAATATCGCCAACGGTATAGCTTCCACCATTCCAGGTGGCATGGACAACCTGGCTGAAGGCAACTACACCGTCGCCATGGGACGACAATCTCAGGCTGTCCATGACGGTTCGTTCGTCTGGGCAGACGGTTCCGGCAGCGATTATGCCACCACTGCCGACAACCAGTTCCTGATCCGAGCCCATGGCGGAGTCGGCATCGGCACCACCAACCCTCAGGAACAATTGGATGTCGCAGGAAAGGTAGCCTGTTCCGGTCTTCAGGAAGCCTCCGATATTCGTTTCAAAAGCAATATTCGCACATTGGATGACGCATTGGATAAAGTCTCAAGCCTGCGGGGAGTTGCCTTCGAATGGAATCAGAACAGCGAAACCATTGGCGCTACCCCCGGAAGTGAACAAATTGGTCTGGTAGCCCAGGAAGTAGAGCCTATACTTCCGCAATTAGTTTCCACTTCACAGGATGGCTACAAATCCGTGGACTACACTAAGCTAACCGCCGTTCTCATCGAAGCCGTCAAGGAGTTAAAAGAACAAAACCAAACCCTGCTGCAGAGGATAAAAACTTTGGAGAGTAATACCAAGTAAGAGACCATCTTAACAAAGTAAATATATTTTCTCTAATTTGTATTTTAGGGTTGATATTTCTATTTGAATTTCGTATATTATATTTCCCGAAATATATCCGACGGAGAATTAGATGCGTGAACCCGAAGCCCATCCGATTATCAGCCTGTCCATTGCACGGAGTGCGGCGATGGTGCTTGTATGTATATGTTTGTTATTTGTTGCGTTAGGGGTAAACGCCGAAAACCGGTTCACCGACGCCACCACCGCTGTAATTACCCTCACCGACACCGGCCAAATCCGCGATTTGGTCCTCCGTCGAATTGATATCGATAAAGTCATCGACCTCGAAGTATATGTTTACCTGCTTCCCAGCGAATTTGAAACCTTAACCGCAGCCGGGTATAATGTCCGCTGGATTCCCAACATTGCTAAAATCTACGCCGACAGCCTATGGGAAGCCACCAAAGATACTGACGACCCGTTGCGAAACTATCACACCTACGAAGAGTTACGCGATGAATTGATGCTGATTGCAGCCAACAACCCCACAATCTGCCGGTTGGATTCCATCGGTAGTTCGTACCAGGGGCGCGGATTGTGGTTTATGAAAATCTCCGATAACGTAAACCTTGAGGAAGCCGAACCGGAATTCAAATATATCTCGTCCATGCACGGCGACGAAGTGGTCGGCAAAGAGATGTGCATGTACCTGATTAACTACTTGGTGGATAACTACGGCATCCTGCCGCGTATCACCAACTTAGTGGACAATACCGAAATCTGGATTATGCCCTCCATGAATCCCGACGGCACTGTGGCGCACAGCCGGTATAATGCACAGGGTGTCGATCTCAATCGGGATTTCCCCGACAGAATAGAGGATTCCACTAACACCGTTGGCGGACGTGCCACCGAAACCCAGGTGGTAATGAATTGGGCGTTCGAACATTCCAGCTTGTTAAGCATGAATTTCCATGGTGGTGCACTGGTCTCTAACTATCCCTTCGATGGCAATGTTGCCCACAGCAGTGTGAACACTCCCACCCCGGAAGATGATCTGTTTATCCACCTGGCGCTGTCCTATTCCATCCATAATACACCCATGTACAACAGCCCGTCATTCCCACAGGGAATCACCAACGGCGCTGACTGGTACGTTATCTACGGCGGCATGCAGGACTGGAACTACGTGTGGATGGGCGACAAAGACATTACCCTGGAAATCAGTCAGATAAAATGGCCCGCACAAAGCACGCTTCCCGGATTCTGGGAGGATAACCGGGAAAGCATGTTATCATTCATGGAGGAAATCCACCAGGGGATTAAGGGGATGGTTACCGATGCCGAAACCGGGGAACCGGTGGCGGCTGCCGTGCGGCTGGATGACATCGTGTATGACACCTACTGCGATCCCGATGTGGGGGATTATCATCGCATCCTGTTGAACGGAACATATGATTTGACCTTTTCCGCCGAAGGCTACTACCCGGTCACGGTGGAGGATATCCTGGTCTCCGGTGTGTCGCCCACTGTGGTCGATGTCCAAATGACTCCCCTTGGAGAAATGGTGGAAGTATTCTTCGATGATTTTTCGTCGGATTTGGGATGGATCGGCTACGGTGGTGCCGGCGAATGGACCCGGGGTAATCCCATGGGTGGTCCAGGTCATGACACCCACGGCGGTCCCGATCCCACCCAGGATCACACCCCGGGCGCAGACAATAATGTCATCGGCAACGATTTGACGGCAGTCGATGGTGATTACGAACCCAACATTCTACCGACAGATTGGATCACATCGCCCATTATTGATTGTTCCGACATAGCGCAGGTGCATCTGGAATTCTGGCGATGGCTGGGTGTGGAACGCAACGACTATGATCACGCCTATTTCCAGGTGTATAACGGCACCTCCTGGGTTACGCGGTGGGAAAACGGATCGACTACCGCTGACGAAGACAGTTGGACACTGCACAACCTTGACGTTTCCGGCGAAGCGGATGGAAATGCACAGTTTCGTATGCGGTTCGGTATCGGAAACACCGACGGCGGATGGGAGTACTGTGGGTGGAATCTCGATGATGTAAAGGTCTATGGGTACAGCGAAGGATTGCCTGCCATTACCGATTTTACTATTCAACGCTGGGGTGCCAGTTCCATGCATGTGGTCTGGTCCTCGGTGTCCGGAGCCGCGAATTACCGGGTGTACCGGGGAAGTACTCCCGATTTTGAGGTGGGTCCGGCAAGTCTCTTGATAGAAATTACACATCCCGACACCAGCTATGTCGATGCCGGAGTGCTTAACCAGATAACTAATGCTTTCTACCGGGTAACCGCCTGCGATTGATTCGGGGAAAGCGTTTGACATACCAAATTTCTTAGTTTGACTAAAGATTAGCTAACGATGAACAGAGTGCAGCACAAGGGAACCACAAACAACACCCGCCTGACGACGGATGGGAAGAGGAACAGGGTATATGAAAAATCGCCGAAATGCCTTCGTGGGGCTGGGGGTGATTTTAGTACTACTCTGGGGCGCAACGCAACTTTGGGCACTTAATTCTACCGATTTAGTAAAAATCAATGAAATCTATTATGCCGGATCCATGGGTTTCACCATGGAGGACCAATTCGTTGAACTGTACAATGCAGGATCGACCGTCGCATATTTAGACGGTGCGCTCCTCATGCGAGGATTGGATACACTTGCCACAAGGGTCTTCCGATTTCCCGGTTGGCATGGGGAACAGAACTACCCCATCAATCCGGGGCAATACATAGTGATCGCCCAAGATGCCATAAATTTCATCGAAGGTGACGAGTGGCACCAAGGTGATATCTATAGCGTCGATCTTTCTAACGCTGATTTCGAGGTTTATGACCCCTGGGAATGGCCCAATCGAGATGATCCGGACATACCCAATTTGGTCGACGCTTTGGGTATCCATCTGGATTTAGAATTAGACCATTATCAAGGGCAGGTAGTACTGGCGACTGGTGAGAACCTGGAAGTCTTTCCGTATGGAGGGTGAGGCGCGTTTGCAGGGCGTGTCCCGTTGAATGATGTTGTCGATGGCATGGAGTATACTATTGACGCCGTCCAATTCCCCCCTATCCTCAGAGATGAAATTGACGAAGGGTATATTGAGGGGATAAGCCGTTGGCATACCGAATCGGCACAACGCAAGTATTACGGCTGGGACACCAACAACAGCACCGATGATATGATTATTGCATCGATTGTGACTCCTGGCGGGCAGGTGTGTGTTCCATCACCGGTTAATGACCTGACTATCCGATTCGACGAGAATAATGCGATCCTCGATTGGACACCGGTGCCGTTTGCAACTGCCTATACTATCCACATATCATCCAACCCTGATTTCTCCGGAATCATTTCTACCGTTCACACCAACGCAAACACCTGGATCGATCGCTGGGTAATGATTACTGACGAGCAAGCCTACTACCGAGTTGTCTCAGTGGGAGAAGACCCCCCACCTCCACCCCATGAAGTACAAAACTTGACTATCAAAATAATCGGTCAGTCCGTACGCTTGGATTGGACCTGTGCCGATCCGGACGCTCTCTTCAACATTTACCGTAGTCTCGAATCAAGCTTTCCCGAAGGTCGGGTGGAATTGGTTCATACAAACTACCCTTTGTGTTGGTGGATCGATCACGGCGCATTATCATACCCGCACTACTTTTACCGTATAACATCCGTCAGAGACGAAGCCGGAATGACCGAGTAACTTACCAATCACCGTAACCGGTTGAACACTTAATATAACATAACCGGGCGCTCCTGTTTAACAGACGCACCCGGTATTTTTTTACTTGCACCATTGGGAAAATTGTTGTATTTTGCATCTTGGTACCCGGAGATTTCCTAAAAGTCCGGGAACCATGACCGTTTCAACTCCATATAATAAGCGGGTTCTATGCCCCTGTTGGATCCAAATACAATTCGCACAATTAGTAGTCGGGGAGGCTGATGGGTATTAAGTTGTCAACGTTCGCCGGTCTGTCGGAACTGCGTCTCAGAATGTCGTGGTTGATTGTTATCTTATTACTAATCCTTGTCCCGAACCTGTTGGGGCAAACCGGCGGCTTGCATTCACCTACACGGGAAGCCCAGGACTTCACATTTGCTGAAGGGTTATTCGCTGACGGCTTGTATGACCTATCTTCCGAACAGTTCGACCGCTTCCTTAATGACTATCCCCAGAGTCGGTTGTGTGATGAAGCCGCCTATAAATCCGCAGAATGCCGCTTCCTTGCCCAGGACTTCCCCCAAGCCATCGATCGCTTTCAATCCTATCTAATCTCCTATACCGGAGGACAATTCCCGGACAAAGCTCTCCTCCGATTAGGGCAATCCTACTTACAGGAATCGGATCCCTCTCAAGCGCTTGCATCATTTCAACGCATAATTGACCAGCATCCCGGGAGTGAAGTCGGCGACCAGGCGTACTATTGGAAGGGTGAAGCTCACTTGGCTCAGGGCGATTCCGCTGCGGCAGTGCTGGCATTCTGGGCGTTAGCCGACAATTATCAGGACAGCGACCTTCTCGGCTATGCCCTTAATTCAGCCGGTTGGGTATCATTCGCATTGGGTCGCTTGGACTCAGCATTGGCTGCCTATACCAAGTTAATAACCCTCCGCCCGCTGAGCCCTGTGGCAGCAGCAGCCAGTTTCCAAATCGGTAAATGTTACCTTCGTAAAAATGACCCTGATCGTGCTCTGGAAGCCATCCAGCAGGCACGTGTCCAGGCGGAAGGGCTCGGCTGGGAGCAGGAAGCTACCTTCCTGGAAGCGGAATGCCTGTTCCAGTTGGGCAGGAACCTTGAAGCCCGGAACATGTACAACGATGTGGTGAGCAATGATCCAGGCGGTTCCTGGGCACCGGAAGCGTTGTATGCCTTGGGGTGGACCTATTGGTCTGAAGGGGATTATGCCAATGCCAAAGCCCGTTTCGAGCAACTACAAACCCAATACCCTTTGAGCCCTCGCATGCCCGATGCCCTGTACCGCATCGGCTTGTCGGCGGATTCCTTGGGAAACGATGCCGAAGCAGTCCAATCCTTTCAACAAGTCGTCAACCAGTTTCCCGGAACCGGCGCCGCTGCTAATTCCTTGTACGAACTGGGGTTGCATACCTTTCGGAACGGGAATTGGGATAGCGCAATCACCTTTTTCAAGCAATTACGCAACCAACATCCCAACCATCCGTTATACCTCCCAGCCACTCGGATGATTGCCGAAACCCACATTGCCTCAGGCAAAGAACGACGCGCTTCGGAATATCTAGACGAGGTAATTGCCAACGGTGACGATGACCAAATCCTGGAAGCCCGGCACCAAAAGGGAATCCTGATGGTGCGACTTAGAGATTACGCCACCGCCCAACAAGAATTAAGCCCAATTGCAGCCAAACCGCACGCCCCCGATGACGTGCAGTACTGGTTAGCGGAAGCCAATTATGGGCTGTCAAATTGGACAAACGCCGTTACAGCATACCGTCAGTATCTGGACCAGTTCCCTGCTGGGCAGTATGCCCAGGACGCCCTGTACGGGCTGGCTTGGACTCTGTATAGAGCGGAGTGGTTCCAGGAAGCGGGACAGCATTTCCGCCGATTCGCCGACCGCTATCCATACAACGAATCAGTAGGGGAAGCCCACCTGAAAATCGCCGATTGTCATTTCCATGCCAAGGAATACCAAGCGGCTGGATACGCCTATTCGTCATTTATCGCTGGACACCCCGACCACCCCGAAATGGATCGCGCCTTGTATAACTGGGGATTTGCCTTGATGCGGCTGGAGGTGTTCGGCGAAGCCGCCCGGAAATTCCGCCAAATTCGCACCCGGTATCCCGATAGTGAACTGGCTGACGATGCCTTATACCAGGTAGGGTGGGCGCACTTCCGTGCCGGAGATTTCGAAGCCGCTCTTGATGACTACAACCGTTTCTTAGCCGAGTACTCTGATAGCCCCTTGTCACCCAACGTGCTGTACGGATTGGCGGATACCCATTACAACCTGGGTGAATATGGCGAAGCCATGGGCATCTATCGCCAGATATTGGACCACTATCCCCAGAGCAGCCTGGTGGGGGATGCCATCAATGGTGTTCAATGGTGTGCGTTGAAGCTGGGTCGTCACCAGGAAGCACTGGATTTAGCCCGGGATTTCGTATCGGAACATCCCGAAAGCCCGGTGTCAGATGACCTGCAGTTGCGCCAGGGCGACCTGCAATTGAATTCCGGACATCCCGACTCAGCCATCGCCATATACCGTGACCTGCTGAACCGTTTCCCCGAGAGCCCCTTATGCGGCAACGCCGTATATTGGATCGGCATGGCAGAACAGAAACGCGGCAGGTCCCGTGCCGCCGTCAATTGGTGGCGACGGTTGATAGACGATTATCCCAAACATCCGTTAGCCGCCGACGCCCTGTTCCGCCTGGGTGAGTTTTCCCTGACCAATCAAGACCCCACCGGCGCTATCGAGTACTTCGGACGCTTGGAACGTGACTACCCTCAATCAGAAATCGTCCCGGAAGCCCGGTTCCATGCCGGAATGGCTCGCAAACGCTTAGGCGATACCGCATCAGCCCGTACCACGTGGGAGACACTGCGTCGGGACACCACCGACCACCGCGCCACCCATCTTGCTACGGTGGAATTGGGCAGATTGGAACGGGAAGCAGGCAATCACGAACAAGCAGCCCGATATTTCGACGAAGTCGCTGCCGCCCGCGCCGATGACTTGGGTGCCGAATCACAAACCGAATTATCGGAAACCTTGTACTTAGCAGGAAACGTCGAAGAAGCCCTGCGGAATTTCCTCAAACTGAAATACCTGTTCAAGGGATACACCGATCGAGTCGCCTATGGCTTACTCAGAGCCGGTGACTGTGCGGTGGAATTGGAGCGAATGGACGAAGCGGAGCGCTACTACCAGGAAGTCACAAGTAGCTATCCCGGCACCTCATGGGCGCAGCAAGCAGAGCGGAAACTATCGGAGGTCCGGCAATGACAGCACTTCGCACTGCCGGACTGATTACAGTAATGGTTATGCTGTGGGTGGTCGTTGGCTGGTCACAGGAAGGCAATTCCCCCGTCGAAGACCAACGATCCCTGCCCATGTTGGAACTGTCGGATGTGGTTGTAGTAGGCGTCGAGCAAGCCGGGCATCCCCAGGGTAAGCGCCATCGGGAACTTCCCGGTGTCCCCCCCGCTATTATTCTATCCACCATCGCTAATACCCGCGAATTCTCCCGAACCGCGATTGGCACTCGCCACACCCCTGGAATGATCCCCATCGGAACCACCCGATTCCTAACTGCCTGGATAGGCGGCGCCAACCATTATTCAGCGGACGCATTTGTAAAGCTAAATGCAAAAGGTGAAAAGATCCAAGGTGTCTTAGTATTTGATTGGCTTTCGCAAAGTGGTGCAATTGATT
>CBDVBD010000135.1:0-9149 GCA_965372135.1 uncultured bacterium
AGGGAGTGCGGTGGCTTGCCACCACTGAAGGATAAGCTCTACGTGGGGACGGCGTTGGTTGGATTTGTGGCGCCCCTTCAGGGCTTGATATTTAACTGGTCGCTGTTACCTGGGGCGTTTCCCGCCCAGGCGGGATACTCTATTGCGCCCCGTTGGGGCTGATAGGGATTTTGATTGTTTTGCCCCCCCTTTTGTTCCCCCCCGGGAACCGGGGGGGAGATATGGAGTACGGTGGCTTGCCACCGCGAGCTGAAGCAAGCTTGCGCACTCCAAATTCTGGATCCCGCATCAAGTGCGGGATGACAGAAGAGAGGTGGTGGGATGGCAAAGGGGAATTCATGTTTAGTATTGTAGCATAACTGAACAACGATTTATTTGGATGCAGTGACGAAAAGTAAAGTAGCGGTACTACGAACAACTCCGGAAACGGTGATCGAAGATTACGGTCGATTGCTGGATTTGGCGGATGTTTCAGCACATTTGGCGGCGGATGCAGAGACCATCCTGAAGGATAATATTTCATGGCACCTGTATTTCCCCGGCGCCAACACCACGCCGTGGCAGTTGGAAGGAACCATTCGGGGGTTGAAAGCTTGCGGCTATGACGAACAGGTGGCGGTGCACAATAATACGGTGGTCACTAATCCGTTCAAGGGCGGGGAACTGAACCATCTGACACCGATTTACCGGCATTACCAAATCCCTGAATTATTTAATTTTC
This sequence comes from uncultured bacterium, assembly GCA_965372135.1. Classification (GTDB taxonomy): domain Bacteria; phylum Electryoneota; class RPQS01; order CBDVBD01; family CBDVBD01; genus CBDVBD01. The sequence continues at coordinate 722 of CBDVBD010000135.1, forward strand.
GCCCTGAGGATGTCCGGTGGATGGTGTATGAACCGAAGGCACGGATGCGGGCGCTGCCGAAAATCTTCCATCACGGAATTCGGATACCGGAATATTTTCAGGGCAAGAATATCGTGCATTTTCCCACCGTCAAGACCCACATCTATACCGAAACCACCGGCGCCATGAAGAATGCGTTCGGGGGACTCCTGAATACCCGGCGGCATTACACTCATACCTGGATACACGAAACATTGGTGGATTTGTTGGCGATTCAGAAGGAAATCCATGCCGGGATTTTCGCGGTGATGGACGGCACTATTGCCGGGTCCGGACCCGGTCCTCGCACCCTGACGCCCTATGATAAAAACGTAATCTTAGCGTCCGGTGACCAGGTGGCGATCGATGCAGTGGCAGCCACGTTGATGGGATTCGATCCGATGGATTTGGGATACATTCGTATGGCGCACGAGGATGGACTTGGCACCGGGGATTTACATGAGATCGAGATAGTGGGTGATGATTCAGTGATGGGGGAACGCTGGAATTTCACAGTCGGTGATAATTTCGCATCCAAGGTGGGGGATGCGCTGTGGTTCGGACCATTAAAGGTGTTTCAGAAGCTGTTTTTCCATACCCCGTTAGTGTACTTTTTCGTGTTCGGATCGTACCTGTACCATGATTACATCTGGTATCCCTTGAAGGGAAAATCTCAGGTGTCCAAGTTCGTGGCGGGAAGTCCCTGGGGGCAGTTATTCGAACGTTACGGAAGAGAGAAGGTGATGGATTCTGGCAGGGAGTAGGATTAGTCTATCAGGAGCCGGATTTGAGCTCGATGAGAACGTAATGATGATAAATTCTAAATCTCAAGCACCAAATCCGAAACAATTTCAAAACACCAAATTCAAAATTCTAAACTGGGTCCCCGCCTTCGCGGGGATGACAGAAGGGGGGGCGGGGATGATCCGCCAGTGGGCGGACTTCAAGGTGTAAAACACCTTTCAGCAGAATTTGGGCACGACAAGTCGGCCCCTACGCGAGAATCCCCGCTGCTGACGGGCAGGCTCTGTGTGGGGATGATAGGGAAGGGGGCGGGATGATCCGCCGGTGGGCGGACTTCAAGGTTTAAGACACCTTTCAGCAGAATTTGGGCACGACAAATTTGAATTCATAAATTTCGGGATGATCATGGATGACCGCATACAGGAAATTATCGCATTCGCAAAGGCGGAAGAGGTGATTGCCATCGACTTGAAATACACAGATTTATTCGGTGGATGGCATCACATCACCATCCCTAAAAGCCAATTTGATGAAGAAATATTTGAACAGGGAGTGGCATTCGATGGATCCTCCATACCCGGTTTTACCCGGTTGGAAAAGGGGGATATGGTGTTGGTACCGGATCCTTCCACTGCGAACATCGATCCGTTCTGGGAACATAAGACGTTGTCCATGTTATGCCACGTGAAGGATGCTTTGACGTTGGAGCCGTTTGCGAGTGATCCACGGCGTATCGCCCGTCGCGCAGAAGAATATTTAGTGGAAACCGGTATTGCGGATGTCAGTTATTGGGGACCTGAATTTGAATTTTACGTGTTCGATTCCATAGATTACATTAACGATATCAATGTCGCTTTCTATAAGATCGATTCCGAAGAAGCGGATTGGAATTCCCAGTCAGATATCCCTGGGAATTTGGGGGGTAAAATTCCCCGCCGTGGTGGATATCATGCTATTCCGCCACTGGACAGGATGTATAATATCCGTTCGGAAATGGTGCGAATGATCGAGAGTTATGGTGTCAAAGTTCGCTACGATCACCATGAAGTGGGTGGTCCTGGGCAGTCGGAAATCGAGATCATGCTGGGGTCGTTGTTGAAGATCGCCGATGCGTCGCAGAACATCAAATACATCGTGAAGATGGTGGCGCAGAAGAACAACAAGACTGCCACATTTATACCCAAACCGTTGTACGACGAAGCCGGTTCGGGAATGCATTTTCACCAGCGCTTGGAGAAGGATGGAGAACCCATTTTCTACGATGAAAAGGGATATGCCGGGTTGTCGGAAACCGCATTGCACTATATCGGCGGGTTGTTATATCACGGTCCGGCATTATTGGCAATTACCAACCCATCAACTATTTCCTATAAGCGGTTGATTCCCGGATTTGAAGCGCCGGTGAAGATATTTTTCGGGCTGGCTAACCGGTCGGCAGCGGTCCGGATTCCTCGGTATGCGATGGCACCTCATGAAAAACGGATAGAATTCCGACCGCCTGATGGTACGTGTAATGTCTATTTAGCCTTGGCAGCGCAGTTATTAGCCGGTATTGATGGCATTAAGCGGAAAATCGATCCCACCAAAGAGGGATTTGGTCCGATCGATGCCAACGTTTTTACTTTGCCCCCGGAACAGCAAGCTAAGATAAAAGCATTACCGGTGTCTTTGAAAGAGGCATTGGTAGCATTGGAAGACGACCATGAGTTTCTGTTTCAGGGCAAGGTGTTCCCGCCGAATTTCGTTGACACCTGGGCGACATACAAGATGGAGAAGGAATATAACGCGGTTCGCTATCGACCTCATCCTTACGAGATGCGGTTGTATTACGATGTGTGATTCCTCGTTAACATAAGGAAAAACAATGACCAAGGAAGATGTGCTTCGTACGGTCTCTGAGAAGGGTATCGAAATCATTCGTTTGTGGTTTCCGGATATTCTGGGGCAGATTAAAGGTTTCGCCATCTTGAAAAATGAATTGGAAGGTGCGCTGGATCAGGGAATGGGTTTCGACGGGTCGTCGATTGAAGGTTTCGCCCGCATCCACGAAAGCGATTTGATGGCGGCACCCGATCCGGATACGTTCTTTATTCTTCCGGAGCAGTTGGATAATGGCGACGAAGCGGCGATGTTCTGCGACCTGCTCACCACCGATGGGAAGCCATATGCCGGTGATCCCCGGGGTGCTTTGAAGCGCAACTTGGAAAAAATCGCCAAGGATGGGATGATGCTCAATGTGGGTCCGGAGTTGGAGTATTTCTATTTCAAGTCTTCGGATGCACCGGAAATCTTGGATCATGCAGGATATTTCGATTCGTCCATAATCGATAAAGGGTCACATCTTCGCAAGCAATCCGTTACCACTTTGGGGAGTATTGGCATCCAGTGTGAGTTCGAACACCATGAAGTGGCGCCTTCCCAGCACGAAATCGATCTGCGGTATACCGAGGCGCTACGGATGGCTGACATTGTGATGACCTACCGGTTGATTATTAAAGAGATCGCACGGAAGAATGGGGTGTATGCTACATTTATGCCCAAGCCATTGTTCGGGGAAAACGGCAGCGGAATGCATGTGCATCAATCCATTTTCAAGAATGATAAAAATCTGTTTTTTTCGCAAGATGACACCTACCATCTATCGGAAATTGCCAGGAACTACGTAGCAGGAATTCTGAAACACGTGGGGGAAATCACCTCGATACTGAACCAGTCGGTGAATTCCTATAAGCGTTTAGTGGCGGGATACGAAGCGCCGGTGTACATTTCCTGGGGTCAGAAGAACCGGAGTGCTTTGGTTCGAGTGCCGCGGTATCGTCAAGGGCATGAAAAAGCTACTCGCGTCGAGCTACGCAGCCCGGATCCGATCACCAATCCGTACCTGGCGTTCTCGGTGATGCTGGCTGCCGGGATGAAGGGCATCGAAGAAAAGTATCCACTGCCGTCACCGGTGGAGGAAAATATTTACGAGATGTCCCCAGGTATGCGGTCAGATATGAATTTAGATTTGTTGCCCGGAAACCTTTACGAAGCAATTATTTTGACCGAGAAGAGCGATCTGGTTCGTGAGGCTTTGGGGGATCACTTGTTCGATAAATTTGTGGACAACAAGAAGATCGAGTGGGAACGGTTTCAGATGCAGGTGACTAACTACGAATTGGAACAGTATTTCCCGATTTTTTAAAGTAAGATCGTTTTCTGTGGTTGTTTCATATTTTACGGAAGTTGATATGAATAATCGCTGTGCAGTAATAGTGCGATGGGTGGTGGTAATTTCCATACTCACCGGTTTGTGGTCGGCTACGTATGCCACACGCTACTGGACGTCGTACGATTATCAGAAGTCCCAGCAAGCCGTATTCGGTTTACCGCAAATTACCCAAGCACCGCCGTTAGAGTATCCGGTTTTAGATTCCTACTCCTATATGTTTGAGTATTTTCAGATCTGCCATTTCCTGAGTTTGTGGCAGGTTGCAGACTCTTTAGACCCCAACTATGGTGGGATGATCGAAGGGGAGACCGGGGAGGTGGCGAACATCGTCCAGACCGACAACACGCAGGAAGCGATCCGGGTGTGGTGCCAGTATGGGGAAATGACGGGTGATTTGGAAACTTACCGGGATAATATAGATGCGGCGTGGGTTTACACTATGAATTTCCCGGCGTACAGCGAAGAGGGTAATACCGACTACTACCGGCTTCACAACTGCGGGTGGGCGTTGATTGCGCAGATGATGTATTTGGATGTGTATGGCGATCCTACGTATGTTACCTATGCCGATTCCTGCGCACGATATATGCAGACCCACCGGTTGAATTTCAATTACCCGGATCCATTTTACCAGCGGCTGCATCCGTTGGTGACCGGTTGGGCGGCGGGGAGTTTGTACCAATATGGGTTGTACACCGGCGAGCAATCGTATGTGGATAGTGCGTTGTCGATGGCGGATCGGGTGATCGAATGGGTGGAGACGGACCCGTCGCGGCTAAATACCACCGAAGTGTGGGCGATGTCTGCCGGGACTGCCATGTGGGGAATTTGCGCCAGCCGGTTTCTGGAGGAGCCGACTTATGGGCAGACCTGGTTGAGCACCTATGCCAGCTACTTGGATACCTGGCAGCCCACCGGGCAGTGGAATAATTCCTGGAATGTATGGTACGCACACGCTTATCATTTTATGTACGATGTGACCGGTGGTCAGGAATTCTTCGATCAGGCGGTGTCCAATGTGGATATGTTGTTGGCGATGGATACCGATAATGACGGCGGGATCATGGCGACATCCACAGACCCCGACACCGTCGATCAGACTTGGGTGTCGTGTTATTTGGACTGGATGGGGATTTCCTATATATTGGATGAGCTTGAGGATCGTGACGCAGGAATTATTGCGATAATTACGCCGGTGGATACGCTGCCGTTGATGGTAGGTGATACCGTTGATGTAACGGTGGTGGCTGGGAATTTGGGGTTGGACGATTTGGGGACGGTGCCGGTGAGTATCACTGGTGGATTTTCTGCCTCCGCTAATGCGCAGTTGCCGCAGGGTGGGGTGGACACGGTGGTATTTTCGCCACCTTGGATTCTGCAGTCCCATGGGGAAATCGAATTAACAGCATATACCAATTTGTCCGGTGACGAGAATCCGTCCAACGACAGTCTGACTATCACGGTGCAAGTGTTGACCCAGAGCGCAATTGCCGGCAGGGTGTACGATGTGCATACCTCGGAAGGTATCGGAGCGACACTGATGTTTTATCATCACCTGTATCCCCCGGAGGAGCCGTACGATTCCACTACTTCCGATCCGGTGACCGGCAATTATCAAGCGGCGATTCCGATTGGGGAATACCGGGTGGTGGTGGTTCCGGAATATCCTTATACCCCCAGGGAATGGAGTGGGATTCAAGTGGTGGCGGGTGATACTACCATCTTCGATGTGTTGATGGCTCCGGCGCCGCTGATTTTAGTGGATGACGATGACGGTGGTCATTACGAGGATTGGTTTATCGAACCGTTGGAGCAGTTGGGCTATGATACGTACTACTGGGACGTATCGGAACGCGATAACCCGGGGGCAGCGCTTTTGGAATTTCGGGATGCGGTTTGGTTTACCGGCAATGCGTCCAGTCAGGCATTGTCCCCGGAAGAGATTTCATCGATGGAGGATTACCTTGATGCCGGAGGGAACCTGTTAATCACCGGTCAAGACATTGAGTCATCGTTGGAAGGAACTACGTTTGCCAGTGATTATTTGCACGCTCAGATTGGAACGCATTCAGTTATCCAGCGAATTTTGGATGGAGTTGCAGGGGATCCGGTATCCGGTGGAATGTCGTTGATGATTGTCGGTGCCGGGGGAGCTCAAAATCAATCATCGCCTGGGGTGGTGACGGCAATATCCGGCGGAGTGGAAATATTCCATTATAATTCCATACCGCCGACTTCGGGCGCAGTGCGTTATGACGGTGGTTCTTATAAGACTATTGTGATGACCTTCGGTGTGGAAGGGGTGTCTGCGTTGGGGGGTACCAATTCACGGCAGGAGCTGATGGAAAGCGTCTTGGTGTGGTTCGATCCGGTAATTACCGTACCGAAACCGGTTATATCGATTCCGCTTACCTTTGGTTTGAGGCAGAATTATCCCAACCCGTTTAACGCCGCTACCCGGATATCATTCGAACTGCCGGTGCAATCGAAGGTTGCGCTTACGATCTTTAATGTGTTGGGCGAGAGGGTGAGGACATTAGTTAATAATAGCCTGGAATCGGGCTCGCATTCAGTGATTTGGGATGGAAAAGATGCCACGGGTACCGTGTGTGCCAGTGGGGTATATTTATATAGATTGCAAGTTGGCGAGTTATCCGACACCAAGAAATTGGTGGTTCTGCGTTAATCAGATTTGGGGCGACGTACTATGTCGTTATTCCGGTTTTCATATGGTAATCCCAGGGAAGTGCTGGGATGGTCGTTCTATGATATAGCCAACTCCGCCTTTGCCACTGCCATTTTAGCAGTTATCTTCAACAAGTACTACGCCGGAGTAGTGGCAGGAGGCATTGAGGGCATTGTTGTTAATTTATTTGGCAAGAACATTCAGGTCCCGGGAGCGTCTGTCTTTACTTTCACCGTGGCGATCGCTATGATCGTCGTGGCGGTATCGTCACCACTGTTGGGTGCGATTGCCGATTATTCCGGATTGAAGAAGCGCTACCTATTGGTGTATTGCTTGATCGGCGTTGTATTCACCTCACTGTTAGCCACTGTGGGACCGGGGGATGTAGTGTGGGGCGGGTTGCTGTTCGTGATTGCGTTAGTGGGATTTGCCGGGGGCAATGTATTTTACAATGCGTTTCTGCCGGAAATCGCCGCCAGGGAAGATTTGGGAAAGGTATCCGGTATCGGGTGGGCGTTGGGATATCTCGGCGGCGGGCTATGCCTGTTAGTCTGTTTGTGCATGCTGCAATTCCCGCATGTGCTGGGGCTTCGGGAACCTACTCCGGTTACCGCAGTATTTCCAGTAGTGGGATTATGGTGGCTGGTGTTTTCCATTCCCATGTTTTTGTGGGTTCGGGAACGGGCAACCCGGCAGAAGAAACCGGCAGGGGAATCCTATTTCGATATCGGTAAACAGCGATTAATCCGCACACTGAAGGATATCCGCCGTTTCCGGGAATTATGGAAATTCCTGTTGGCGTTTTTCCTGTTCAATGACGGCATCGAAATGGTCATCATCATGGCTGCCATCTTCGGGGACCAGGTGTTACACATGGATTCCGGGCAGTTAATCGTCTTTTTCTTAGTGGTGCAGGGCATCGCCTTCTTCGGCGCTATAGGGTTTGGGTGGCTGGTGGATTGGATCGGCAATAAGAAAACATTAATGATTACGCTGGTGGTCTGGACCGGAATCGTGTTGTGGGCGTATTTCATCGGCTGGTTTACCGATCCGGTTACCGAATTTTACCTGCTGGGTGTTGTGGTGGGATTGGTACTGGGAGGCAGTCAATCCGCGGCAAGGTCCATGCAAGCATCATTCATCCCGGTGCAGAACGCCGCGGAATTCTTCAGTTTCTTTGCGATTTCCGGCAAGTTCGCCAGTGTGATAGGACCGATACTGTTCGGGTTAGTCACCTTGATTACCGGCAGCCTGCGCACCGGCATCTTGATGCTGGTGGTGTTCTTCGTTGCCGGGATGGGCATCTTGATTACCGTCAATGAATCTAAGGGACAACAGGAAGCACAGGTACCGATTGACACCACTTAGAAAATCGAATTATTCACAATATTAGGACATCATCATGGACAAAAAAGCTTCAGAAATCAAAAGCCGGTTGTTGGTTGTGGACGATGAGGAGGATATCCGGAGTTTCCTGGTGGAATACTTTACGGAAAAGGATTTCGATGCGCACAGCGCTGCATCGGGAGCCGAAGCGCTCAAACTTCTCAAAGTTCTCAGACCCCACCTGATCTTATTGGATGTCAAGATGCCCGGCATGAGTGGTTTGGAAACGCTGGAGGAGATCCGGAAATTGGACCGTGAAGTGGGGGTGATTATGGTCACCGGTCTTCAGGATCAAAAGGTAGGCAGGGAAGCTCTGAAATTGGGGGCGTCTGATTTCATCACCAAACCGATTGATCTGCCGTACTTGGAAACCAGCGTGTTGG